>JAITLB010000015.1 GCA_031278175.1 Christensenellaceae bacterium | reverse complement strand
GACTACATCTAGGAAACGTGCTTAAACAATTTTGTAGGATTTTGATGAGATCCCCAACTCTACAAAATTAAGTGACATGCATAGTAAACTTATCAAATAGCAGCTATCAAGAAATTTGGACTAGTAGTGAATACTATTTATATAGCATACTGCATTGTATGTAGGAGTTATAAAGTCTTTTCTCTGTTAAAAATTATGTCTAGATTATGTGTATGTCTATTTAGTTTTGCTTTTTACTTTGCACACATTGTACACATCAAAATGCAAACTTGCAGTTAACAGAGCATTTGTCTACAGTCGCAATGAGCTCTAGCGCAACTTTCTAAAAAAATTAGATCTCGGACAATCCAACACTTAATTAGCAAAGTAAAATCTTTAATATATCATCTAACTTAGATTAAAATCATTGCTACAACCTGTATAAAGCACTCTCAATTATTTGTCAAAATCGGATAATTGTGGTATAATAGTTTGGTAATTGTTATATCGGATAGTAGTTAATGTAACGTTAACTTTAAAACGATATACTCTCAAATGCTTCCTCAATGTTATTAATATTGGGAAAGCGAGGAATTTCATGAACAATAGTAACACACGTATTACGATCATCATAGCAGTACTGATTATTATAGTCATAGGACTAGTTATTCTTATTTCAGCAACTTCACCCAAGACGCAAACTATATCATATAGTGAGCTTATTGATGGTCTACAAAAGGACGTTAACAATGAAAACCGCATTATTGGTGTATATTTTGTAGGAAATTATGAAGTAAATGTACTATATAAGAAAGACAATAAAAACCTTGATGCATTTAAAACAGGAAAATATAAATCAGCGACTGCCATCGTAATTTATCGAGACAATTTAGCTATAACTATAGACGAGCTATTTCAAGATACCGAAGCTGCGGATCGTCCATATGTCGGACTAAACAATCCAAATAGTGGCAGTTTCATGAATTATTTATTTCCAGGATTAATACTGTTATTCTTAGTAGGTTTCATCATTATGTTCTTCTACATGATGAAAGGTGGTAAGGGTGCAGGTGCGATGAGTTTTGGAAAAAACAAATCAAGGTTAGCGACTAATGTAAAGATTCGTTTTAATGATGTAGCTGGTGCCGATGAAGAAAAAGAAGAATTAAAAGAAGTAGTTGAATTTCTTAAAGCACCTCGCAAGTACCGCAGTGTAGGCGCGAGAATACCAAAAGGTGTGCTATTAGTTGGTAATCCTGGAACAGGAAAAACATTGTTTGCTAGAGCCGTTGCAGGTGAAGCGAATGTACCATTCTTTCAAATTAGCGGATCTGATTTTGTTGAGATGTTTGTCGGTGTTGGTGCCGCACGCGTAAGAGATCTGTTTACACAAGCTAAGAGAAGTCAGCCATGTATAGTGTTTATTGACGAAATTGATGCTGTCGGTAGAAAACGTGGTGCAGGTCTTGGTGGTGGCAATGATGAGCGCGAGCAAACACTTAACCAATTGTTAGTTCAGATGGATGGATTCGATCCAAGCGATGGTATAGTGGTCATGGCAGCTACAAATAGAAGCGACGTCCTCGATCCAGCATTATTGAGACCAGGGCGATTTGATAGACATGTTTACGTTAATATGCCAGATATAGTAGGTCGTGAAGGAATTTTTAAAGTTCATTCTAGAAACAAACCATTAGGTCCTGATGTTGATTTCAAACAACTAGCTAGAGTTACAACAGGTTTTTCTGGAGCCGATATCGAAAATCTCTTGAACGAAGCCGCTATTTTAGCTGCTAGAGATAATCGCAATGTAATTTTCATGCAGGATATAAAAGAAGGTATCAGCAAAGTATTACTAGGTCCACAAAAGAGGTCGAGAGTAATATCAGAAAAGGATAAAAGAATTACAGCTTATCACGAAGCTGGACATGCAATTGTTGCTCTAAAAATGAAAAATGCTCATCCAGTTAATGAGGTTTCTATTGTTCCACGTGGAGTTGCTGGTGGGTATACGATGTTTAAAGAGTCAGATGATACACATATTACAAAAAACGCTTTAAACGATAAAATTGCTGTGTTACTTGGAGGTCGCGCTGCAGAGGAAATTATCATTCAGGATATTTCGTCAGGTGCGTCAATGGATCTAAAAGAGTCCACTTCACTAGCAAGGCATATGGTCGCCGATTGGGGAATGAGCGATTCTTTACCTAACATATACTTTGGTGTTGAGCAAGAAGTCTTTATTGGTAGAGATTATCAATCACAATCCGTTTGTAGTGAAAACACCGCAAAAATTATAGATCAAGAAATGCGCAAAATAATTGACACCAACTATGAAAGAGCCATAGAAGTTTTGAAAACTAATATTGTCGGACTTCATAATACTGTTAAACTGTTATTTGAGCATGAGACTATATATGGCGATGAACTTAAAATGATCGTGGACGAGCATAAGAGTGTTGAACAAGTTACTAAATTCATTAATGACAAGCGCGCTGAGCAGGCAAAAATTGCAGCTGAACATAAAAAAGCAGCAGAACAGGCAGAACAAGCAAGGGCAAAAGCTGCTATCGATGCGATGAATAACCTCACCCAAGCGCAAAAAGAGTCAACCTTTGCAGGGCAACACCAAAATATAATTGTCCCCGAGCCCACGAAGTCATACAATAGAACAAAAATTACTGATAAGCCATCTGGATTTGTTGTGCCTAAAGATAGAGTAACACCTCAAGATGACTTTAAAACTGGAAGTAGTGCTAATACTAACAAGTCAACTGAAGTTAATCCCTTCAAAGACAATAGTAAACCACAGGATGCTGATGTTATCAAGACAGCATATAAGCCAATCGGAACTCAAGCAAAGCCTGAAGACACTCCAGCGGAAACTGACGAAAATAATGACAAATTAGATTCTTAAGATTCCAAAACTAAATTCGCGTTATAACAAATTAATCAAATTGATGGGAGCAAAAAGTCAGCATCAAAAATGTTGATTTTTTGCTCGGCTTTCTTAAGATTAACAATAGTTAAACTTTTTTGAGTGTTTAAATGCACTTATATAAGTTGCCACAAGACCAGCAGTGCCCATCACTAGAAGTAGTGATGGGCACTGCTGGTCTTAGCATTGTAGAAATCGATTGCAACTTACATGGTTACTAACCTCTTTAACATCGCATAATTAAACTTGGACTTCAATTAAAGAACAGCTTGTCTTAAAACATAGTCAAAAAGTGGCACTAATTCTAGCGCTTATGCTTAAAATTTTGAAAACCAACACTCTCTTTCGAAATCTTTGAGGTAAATTTCGACAATTTGTGGTTTTAAAACTCTCACAAGACTATGTCAAATGTGCACATTAGATATTCGAATAATCTAATTACTTACTTTGACTTGAGATTATCACGTCTCTAATTTAAGAACGTATTTCTGTTTGGGATGATCTACTTTATCAGGATAGAGATACTCTATTAGATGCTCATTTACCATCTGTGTAAGCAATTCTTTGATTTTGTCACCTGATTTTTTACAATCTAGTTCCTGAGCTATTGCTTTTGCGGATTTTGGACCACCTGTAAGTCGCATTAGAATACTTCGGATTACCTCCTCTCTAGAACCAATTTTCTCAATATCACTTAATTGGGGTAAGAATAACTGTTGACAAGGGATCGTTACTAGTAAATAATCTCTTGTCTCATTTGTTTCAAACTTCAAAGGTTTTGACCCGTTATCTTTGAGACTTTCAAGAGCAATAGGAATTCCAGTATTACACCCTTTTGCAAATTCAAGTTCTATCAAAAAATCACCTAACCGTCTATTTCTACATGTTTGAGACACCATCTTGCGATTTTTTATCGCTTCAGCTGTAATCGACAAGTCAGGACCAGGGCAACTATTTATCTGCATTTTTTCTGGTGTTACTGTAACAGTTATAGGTTCACGAACATTATATCCCTTGTGATATACGGCATTAGTTAATATCTCCTCAACACATCGATACGGATAATTCCATAAGCGTAGTGCCTCCGCTCTGTTTTGTAGTTTGTAAACTTTCTCAACTAAAATTACGCTTTTAATGTATAGTAGTGCATTCCGCAACTGTAGATCTAAGGGACCTCTAAATATATTCTCTCTCATCGCAATCCCGTATGGATTGGGTTTAATTACCACTTCAATTCTAGCATATCTGAAAAATTTTTCGGGATCAAAATTGAAAAACATCAGCGCAACATTCAATGGTTTAGGATCACCCCGCCCACCATCAGTTAGACGCATTCTGCCCGCAATCTCCTCTAATCCTAACTTTTGATCAAGCAATTTGCTTTTTATTGTGGTTAAATAACCATCTATCATCCTTATGTCCAAATCTGTTGCAAGTTCTGCATGCTCATTTGGCATATCATCGTAAGGTATACTCATGCTAGTATCAAACAATCTGTGCTCATCAGCAGTAGTGGCTTTCACTGTGCTCGAGCATTTTCGAACATAATAGGCTTTAATAGAATTTTGACCGACTCCTATAGGGCATTTATATGGACGATAATTACCTGCATATGCCCAAATAATAATTACTTCTACATCATCGACTGATTCGGTGCTTACAATAGGTGAATATTGTGGTTGCATTAAATTACATAATTCAAGAATCTTCTGATAGATCGTGTCTTGATCATGCTTTTTAATGCCAAACGCAGGAAATTGAGGAACACCATTCAAGGCCTCAACACCAAGAATTATGTATCCACCACCACAATTGCTAACATCATTAGCGAAAGCGCATATAGTGTGCATAACAGTCAGTGGATCAAATTCTCTCTTGTATTCGATTCTCGAAAGATCATAACTTCGTGCATGGATTAGATTTTGAACATTTATGGGCAATGCCATGGTTACACCTCTTAAGTTAGTATTTTCTGAAGTTGTATAGAGCAGTTAATATAAACTGCCTTAAGTAATATCTTAGCATTTTTAAATGCAAATATCAAGCTTAATTTTTATGAATTTAAAATTATTTTGGAGAGTAAAATTTTTAAACATATTACATACAATTTTATTACTTCACTAGATGTTAGTATTATTTTAGCGCTAGAGTGTCCAACCCATTCGTCACTTATGAGCGGTTTCAATTGCAGAAATTTGCTACAAGGATTTTTAAGTGCACTTTCAAAATTTGAACCACTCTTTTATATCGTATATAACTAATAACTTATTAAAGCATCTTGGAATATTTTAAAAATTAATCTATCTTTATGTGTCAAAAGTGCTCCTATAAGTTTAAGTCCTAACAATTGATGGCGACAGTGAAAATTGCAAAATTATCTCAATACTGCGGCACTACCACAGTTTAACCTGTATTAACACAGGCAGTTGCAAACTCATTTATTTTATAGTGTCTAGAGAATATATCAATGCATTTATGATTTGTCTGTATTTGTTGTAGAATCTAAACTAGTCTTTTCATCGCTTTCATCATCATCAGTGGGAGTTGATGGCTTAATTAGATCCACATTACCGTTTTCATTGGTTGGATCGGGTTTAAAATTAACATTTGCCAGCATCGCCTTTAATTGTGCAGCTAGTTCAGCTTTCGCCTCATTTCTCAAACGCTCATTTCTTTTGAGTTCATCATTGTTTTTAGCGTATTTAGAGAATATTTTCATTGAAAACTTTATAGCTACTATCAACGCAACGGCAAATATGCCAGTTAGTAAGAGTCTTTGAACATCGCTAAAATAAGTTGCAAGTTTACCAATACCTGTTGACTTCCATATTTTACGACCAATTATTACCGAAACATGATACTCATCATTTATCGGGTTGTTTATACCTTTTGTGACAAGCCAAACCTTTCCATCGCTGTCAATTATGATATCCTGGACGCGATGCAATATCGGCATGTTATTTAAATTAGGATCGGGCGAATTAAATATTACATCATCACCAATTTGAATATCAGCAATGTCGGCATCCTCGGCCAATACAAAATCACCAATCTGTATATCAGGCTCCATTGAACCTGATACCACAATATGGATTGTGTATCCAAAAAATCTTGGTGTAGCACCTGCTGAACGCGATATGAATATAAAAATGAATATAGCGATTGCTGTCAACATGATAGCAGATGACACAACCATATTAATAATATATAGCGTTTTTTTCATTATAATATCGCTAACTCTTTTCCTATGCGAAATTAACTATATAACTTAGCGTCGGCTATTTCTTCATCGAGCTTGCGTTGACGACGAATTTCTCTAGCGATTGTATTGATAGCCATACGTTCATCGCGCGCTGCTTTTAACTTCTCGCGGCGCTCGGCTTCTTTTGCTAGAACAGTTTCTTGCCTCGTTAACTCCTTGGTCATGCGTTCTTCTTCATCACGCTCGGCTATAAGGAAGAGATTAGATAATTTGCTTCTTTCATCGACCTTTTTGACTGCTCGTTTCTTTTTCTTCTTGTTTGCGCCACGCTTTTCAGCTAGTAGTTCATAATCAAAGCGCATTTTTTCAAGTTTTACTTTTTGCGTATTTTCTTTAATTAGGGTTTTTTGCAACTCTGCAGCTTTGTATTTGCTAAGCTGTGCATACTTCTTGCACAATTCTTCCTGCTTTCTATATGCAACACTCATTTTTTGGAGAGTGCTCTGCTTTTCATCAGGCTCTTTGATTTTAGAAATGCCTATTACGTCAGCATACAATTCATTTGTTAAATTTGTCAAACTGTTAAAGAATTGTCTAAAGCTGGTCTCAACCTTAATTTTATCGTTCAAGTCACTTGCTTTAATAGACTCTTTCTTCATTACAATATCGCGTATGCGATCATAAAAATACTGGTTAAGTGCTTGTCTATCATCAAATCCAGCTACGTTGCGGAAATTAGTTGTATAATCAATTACCCTGTTTTCAACATACCTACGCTTAGCACGACGCTTAAATTGGCTCTTTTTGTACGACAAGCGTCTTAATGCATTATTATCAAGCATGGTTTTTAAGCTTATAGCAATAACCATCGACAAATCATCAAAGTAATCGGCATCAACTGGAAGAATTTTATCGGACACTTCGACACTATATCCTACTTGGGTATATGAGCTTATAAACAACCACAGCCGATAACAATTCTTATAATGCTTTTGCATCGATAATATGTTCGTTTTGATTATTGGTGGATATAATGGTTTAGCTAATGATAATTCCTTGTAAAATGGTGTTGATTTTAGCGCCATAACGCGCTTTCTAAGCGTTTCTATTTGAAGGAGTAGTTTATGGTTACGTTCGATCATTAGTGAACCTGTCGGCTCGTTTCTGACCTTTAAATCGACAGAATAATCAACACTACCCTTTCTTAATTTGAATGTAGAGTCTAGCTTGAGGTTTGTAATATCGTACGTATCAATATTGTTTTTTATGGCACTATATCTTCTTTCTATAAACAAAAACAGATTGTTTATGAGTGTACACACGAATCTATTCTCATAGATAAGCAAATCATCGTCAATTTGCTTTATCAAGAGTTTTGTAGGTTTAATCGAACCATCATCTTCAACTGACATGATAAAACCTGTATGTGCGGATAGATGTCTGACTGTATGTGGTCCTGTTCTCTTTGCTTTCTCGACAGGAACAACCTCGAAATTGTCTTGCAAGAACTTTTTAGGATCTTTTACTATCGTCTCAATCGAATAAATACAATCTTCAATTATACGAACCCATGAATCATCAACCACCAATGTCTCAATTATTCGACTTTGATGAATTACAGTTTCACCTGCACAGACAAAGTTTGTCAATCTATCAAAGAAATCGTCTTGCAGTTTCAATTCGCTGAAAAAATCGCGTAAATTCCTTTCAACCATCTAATTTGTCTCCTTGTACTCGCTGTAGCTAGCGAACATATTATAGTGTCTCACTTTAGAAACATTTCCTGTGACACATAATTGCACACTTCAGCAAAACTATTTAACACCGTGCATCTATTCTATTTATATGCGCTCGTAAGTCAAGCTGATAATGTAGTCGCCTGCTCAACGATTTAAAACTACAGTGATTTCTCTAATCGCCGTATAGCTTCAATAGACATCGGCATTTCATCTTTTCCGAATAGTTTTTCAATTACTGTCACTAAATCATTAAGCTCTTTAAGTAAGAACACTAGGTTCAGTGCTGAGAACTTTTTAAGGATCTTTGTCGTCAACATAAAGTCGAGCGCGGCATTCTCTGTACCGCCTAGTCCCATATAGACAGGCACGAAAGTGTTGATTTGTCTTAAGATACGGTTACCAAATCCGATTCTAAATTTCTCTTGTATAAATTCACTTACCTTAGTTAATCTATCCGCACCCTTGCTGGATAGAGAATATTCAGAGCGCGCTTTATTAAATAAGCTCTCCAAATAATCGAACGAAATGTGTACAACATCAGTAATCGGTGCATCAAAGAACTCGCCTTTTTCATTTAATGTTATAGCGATAGCTCTATCGTAAACCTTGTCGGTTATTGTAAATGTTGAATCATCTTGGTTAGCAGTTCCTACAAACCATACATTTTGCGGGACGATTATTTTCCCCTCATGCATGTTTTTGGGATCAGTTGGATCAGGGGACGGTATCAACTCTATTTTCCACTCGCTCTTATCTGGCATTTCCATAACAGATAAGAACTCAGCAAAATAATACTCGATACGCGCTAGGTTCATTTCGTCTAGCACTATTATGTTGATATCATCGCGATACGTAGACTCATACACAGCAGCTAGAAAGTCGGTTTCATTAAATTTCTTGGTGAATTCGTTCAAGTACCCCAGCAGTTCGCCTCTATCACGCCATGACGGTTGCACAGATATTAGACTAGCATTATTGTCGAAAAATTTTGCAAATGAATATGGTAAACTCGTTTTACCTGTACCACTTATACCTTCTAAGATTAACACTTTAGATGTAGCAAGTCCAGCTATAAATTGTCGCACTACATCGGGCTTGTAATAAAGCTTTAAATGTGAAGCGGCATAATATACATAATTCTGAACTAGTTCAGGCAACGTCAACATGTCGTTATCAGTCATGGAAATGTATGATGGGTTAAACTTATACTTATTATCGACAGTTACAAGTTTACTAAATCTGCTTAATTCAGGTGTAATTATCGGTGTAGAGTCGTCTTCCTCTTCAGTTTGCAATCCACCGCCTAATAATGCAGCACTAGCAACACCACGATCGCCTGAGAATTCATTTAGTTTCAATGCAAAAATTTGGTTCTTTTCTATAGCTAATTGCTCTACTTGATCACGCAACTTGCCCATCTCTTCTAATAATTCTTCTTTCTCGATCTCCTTGCGTCTTACAAACAAATATTTTCTAAGCATCAATAAAATTCGATAAATTATGAAGAACGCTAGCAACACATTTATTGTCGTCACTAGTAAAAGAGTTATCCATCCAAGTGTATCAAAAGCCTTAATTGACTCGTTCAAATCGGATAAATAGTCCTTAACATCGCGCGTAAATATATTACTGATCGCTCCGAATATCGACTCAAAGAAAACGAGGAAATTCTTTCCAAGTTTTGCAAGAAAGTCTAAATAATAATGTGCAAATTCAGCCATGTTCAGTCTCCTAAAAGCTAATTGCTTTGTCAACTATTTTACATAACGCAGATATTTTTGCGTCAGCGATTTGGAAAACATAATTTCCATGGATACCTTGTGCTACCAAAGTAGTTAAACTACTCTATGTAACTGGTGTTACTATAATCTTTATAGTACGATGAGAGAAGTTATCATGCTCAACGAAGATTGATCTTCTAAGCTAAACTATCATCGTCATTTTTCGGCTCATCAACTTCACCAGGTAACACCTCTTGATTTTGGGTGTCACCCTGAAGAGTTTGTGGGTTAGCTTTCGATTCCGAATTAGTGTCTATTGTGGTGTCAGGATCCGCATTTGCCGTGATTTTTCGCAGCATTTCAGGATCCATGCCCATTTCTCTAAGCAACTCTAATTTGATGCGCTCTTTTTCTTCTACGTCTAACGCAAGCGTAGCACTTGTCTTATCGCCTGCATATTTTTCCTCTGCTTTAACCTTTATGAATCCCATAAGATTAAATATAAATAAATATAGACAATATAAAACGGCTATAGATGTTGGTATCAACACGAAATACAAAAAGCCTTCTTTTTGCTGTAACATCGCTATTGGGGTACCTAATTTCGCAATTTTACCCGAATACACAGCGATTACATCTTTAGCTACAACCTGCGAGGAATCAACTCCTAAAACATTATCACCTTTTGTAATAAAATAGGTGAACGCAGGATTGTCGTTGTCTCTATGAACTTCAATTATTCTATGTGTATTAAGTGCTCTTTCTTTAGAACCTGTAGTAGTGTCCATCAACATAAAGAAAGAGATTACATCACCTACTTCTAAATCGTTAATAGCCTCATAGTCGCCCTTTATTATCTTTGCGATTACAAGGTCGCCTACATTGAATGAATCTTTGTTGTCGCCTACCATGGAGTCTGATATAACTGAGAGATATGTATAACCGAACAAGTTATTATAATCATTGTCATTGTTCTTTTTAGATATGGCCATAACACCTAAGAACAACACCACTACTAGTACAAAGCACAAGAACACGTTGGCCACTACATTAATAATTTTTAATATGCGACGTTTTCTTTTGGTCTTTTCATCTAGTTTTTCATATTCTCTTTTTTCCTTTTCTTTTGCCTGCTTTCTAGAATCCTTAATTTTAAGCAACAAATTCTTTAATCGCTCTTTTAATGTTTTTTCTTCGGTGGTTTGCAATTGCGCAACATTAGACGCATCATCTAAATCAACATCTGATTTAATGACATCGCTTTTTTCATTTGAGGCAGTACTTGAATTGCTTCCAGTATCGCTTTTCTTTTTAAACTTACCGACAAGTATCCCTAACGGGTTCTTCTCGTTTTTTTGATCCATCTAACCACCACTTTTGGCGCAAATTTATGTCCTATAATTGGACCCAAACCATATCACACTATTATAACACAATAACAAGCAAATGTTAAGTATATAATGCAATGCTTTTACCCCTATCCAGGATTTTCGAACATTTGATCGCAAAAAATATAACATGCAAAACACTAGTGCTACGTTAAACACTTCATTTGCAACTAAAGCTGAAGTGTTTATACAAATAGACTTACCATCATCGAATGATAAGTAGCAACTAAATGTACATGTTTCAAATTTATCTCTCAAATATGCTTATTGCAAGCTATACCAAATCTCAAGCATAATTAAAACTTAGGTAAAACTTATGTATCAATAGAAATTCATATCTCTTTATCGGCATTGCTTTAAAATAAAAAAAGGCCGATAAATACATAACGATGTATCTATCGGCAACTGGCTATCTCAAAGAGACCCTCTAGTTTTGTGCCATTGTCTTGCGACAATTTTACCTTTTAGGAAAATCTAATAATATCTGATATATATTAGCACATCAACCTCGATACTGTCAATAAGAAATTTACTCAAATTACCAATTTAAATGAAAAAACATGAAAAAAAATATATATGCTATAAATTTTCCACATTCCGCTTGCAACATTAGACAAAATAAAGTATAATATGACCACTGTTCGCATGATAGACTCAGCGAATATGATTTTCTTGATAATACTACCTGAGACTCATCAAATTTCCTCCTGTAGTATTTTTTTGTCTTACTCACAAGTCCACTGGATTTTCACTATCACGTTTCATTATTTATGCTTAAATGTCTCAATTCGAAATTAAAGCAAAATCCTAGATCTCCTATCTAGCAAAGATCTATACAATTCCCCAAACACCTGTTAAGACTTTTTACATGCCACAGCGTATCACTATGAGTGTAACCCTGGCTTTGGATGTAGAGTCCTCCTTAAATTTGAATATTATTACAAACACTAAAGAGCAATTGCGCTCACAAATGCTTAGAGTCACACTCTCACAATTGCAAATCAAATCTAACAAAACATTCATAGCATAATCACGCTGAACCAATTTATACGTGATATAATAGCTTTCAGTTTTAAAATCATATGCTAATATAGTAGTAGGTAGAAATATTAAGTGATATATTTGCCTATCTAATTATTTTGATTGAAAAACGCAGTCTTTTATGCTATAATCTTGCCACGACTTGCTAAATTTGACTATAGTGTGTAGACCAAATGTTAATTTGCCTTGCACGTGTCATATATTATATTACATAGCTTTGTCGCGATTTGCGCGAGTCGAGGGAATTGGAGATATTTGAAACATGGAGTCAAAAAGCATTAAATCTCAGTTATTTCTTGCTCCGAATATCGTTACTTACATTAGAGTATTATTAACTCCCTTAGTCTTTTATTTTTCTGTGGCAAATAATACTTATCTGCTTAAATCGGATGAATTTCCTAATGGTTTTCCTGTTTTAGCGTTAGTAGCACTTTTAGTTACTTCAGCTACAGATGTTTTAGACGGATTTCTAGCCAGGAAACTCAACATGACTAGCGATTGGGGTAAGATGATTGATCCAGTAGCAGATAAACTAATGCACACCGTTGCAGCGCTAGGGTTAGTTGTCGCTGGACATCTCCACTGGGCTTTCTTTGTGGCAATTGCAGGAAAAGAAGTATTTATGATCTCTTGGGGTGTATTCCTCATGAGAAATGCCAAGCTGATTCAAGCCAATATAATTGGCAAAATCGCATCAGCTTGGATTTCTGGTGGCGCATTTCTTACATATTTCCATGATTTCTTTGCTCGAAAAGTATTCTATTTAGATTGGATACTATTAGGAATCGGTGTGCTCTTATCGTACGTTGCTTTCACAAATTATTGCTATCAAGGCGGGAAACTGATTTTGAAAATATTATCCGAAAAGAAAAAACAACGCAATAGCGTTCAAAATAGCGACAGCACATCGGAAAAGCAAGACATTTCCGTAGAGGAGGATAGCAAAGTTTAATTATGTCATTATCAAAAACATATTCACCATCCGAGTTCGAAAGTCAGATTTATAAGGATTGGGAAGAACATAGATGCTTTACTCCTGATAATTCATCCGATAAACCACCTTTCTGTATAGTTATTCCACCACCAAATATAACAGGTCAACTTCATATTGGTCACGCACTGAATAACACTATGCAAGATATTATCATACGTCATAAGCGAATGCAGGGATTTGCGGCACTGTGGTTGCCTGGCACAGATCATGCTAGTATCGCAACAGAGGCTAAAATAGTCGAATCTCTAAAATCACAAGGCAAAACAAAAAAAGAGGTCGGACGTGATGAGTTTTTGCGCCTTGCTTTTGAGTGGAAAGAAAAATATGGCGGTACTATAGTCAGGCAATTAAGACGATTAGGTTGTTCTTGCGATTGGACGCGCGAAGCGTTTACAATGGATGAACAATGTTCAAAAGCCGTAATCGAAGTATTTGTAAAGTTATATAGGAAGAAACTCATCTACCGAGGCAAAAGGATGATTAACTGGTGCCCTCAATGCAGAACAGCACTCTCCGATGCTGAGGTTGAGTATACACAAAAAGATGGGCATCTCTGGCATATCAAATATCCTTACACTGACGGTACGGGTTATGTTGTAGTAGCAACTACAAGACCTGAAACTCTATTTGGCGATACTGCTGTTGCTGTAAATCCTGACGATCCTAAGTACGCTAATCTAATTGGCAAACGATTAAATTTGCCGCTGACAGATAAAACCATTCCTGTAATTGCTGATTCATATGTTGAAATTGGTTTTGGTACTGGTGCAGTTAAAATAACACCCGCACATGACCCAAACGATTTCGAGGTCGGATTAAGGCATAAACTACCAGTCGTGTGCGTTATGAATGATGACGGCACAATGAATGAAAATGCATATTTCTGCACTGGTGATGATAGATTTATCGCACGCAAAAAAGTTGTAGATGAACTACTTAAACTAAATTTGCTGGATAAAACAGAAAACTACGTTCACAACGTTGGTGAATGTTCGCGTTGTGGTAGCGTTGCCGAGCCTCGTGTCAGCACACAATGGTTTGTCAAAATGGATTCGCTTGCAAAGCCAGCGATAAAAGTCGTCAAAGACCATCGTATAGTTTTTATTCCCGATAGATTTTCGCACATCTATTTTAATTGGATGAATAATATCAAAGACTGGTGTATAAGTAGACAACTGTGGTGGGGGCATCGCATCCCAGCGTGGTATTGTGATAAATGCGGAGCTGTAAGCGTATCTAGTAGCAATGTAGATGTTTGTCCTAAATGTGGTGGTAGTGTGCATCAAGACGATGACGTGCTAGACACTTGGTTCAGTAGTGCATTGTGGCCGTTCTCTACACTAGGCTACCCCGATATGACTCAAGATTTAAAATATTTCTATCCTACAAACGTGTTAGTTACAGCATACGATATTATATTTTTCTGGGTAGCGCGTATGATATTCTCTGGCATAGCACATATGGGCGAAATTCCTTTCCCGGAAGTTTTGATCCACGGACTGGTTCGTGACGCTAATGGCAAGAAAATGTCTAAGTCAGCAGGCAACGGTGTAGATCCTATTGATTTGATCGAACGCTATGGTGCTGATGCGCTCCGAGTAAGTTTGATAACTGGCATGTCACCTGGATCTGACATAAGATTTGGTGAAGAAAAAATGGAGCCTTCGCGCAATTTTTTAAATAAATTGTGGAATGCTGCACGCTTTGTATTGATGCATTTGTCCAATCATGAACATAGTAAATTATCCGATGTTAAACTTACATCAGCGGATAAATGGATATTATATAAACTAAATAAGACAGTGTCCGAAGTTAACGCAAATCTTAAAAAATACGAGCTAGGGCTTGCGTTCTCAAAAGTATATGATTTCGTTTGGAGTGACTTCTGTGACTGGTATATTGAGTTATCGAAGTGTTCACTTTTTGGCTCTGATGCTGTTGCTATAGAACGCACAATTTCAGTGCTTAATTTTGTTTTGAAAACCTCACTAAAATTGCTCCATCCATTTGCGCCATTCATTACTGAGCGTATTTGGAGCGATACTGATGAGGGTATGGACGGATCATATTTGATCGCGGCTAAATACCCAACGAACAATACTAAATTTTCATTTGCAAAAGATTATAGACGATTTGAAGAGCTTAAAGATGTAATACGTGCTATTAGAAATACACGCGCTGAATATAATGTTGCAGTCTCTAAATCACTTAAGATCTATATATCTACTACAGAACGGCTTTATGTTAAAAAGAACTTGATGTATATTTATAAGCTCGCAAATGTATCTGAGGCGGAATTTGTATCAGACAAGAATTTAATAAATGAAAAAACGGTAAGTATTACCCTTGATAGTTCAGAGATTTTCATACCACTAGGAGATCTTGTCGACATAGAGAAAGAGATAACTAGAATCAGAAAAGACATATCAAAAATGACACTAGAAATCGAGCGTTCGCAAGGGATGTTAAACAACCCAGGTTTCGTAGAGCGAGCCCCTAAACGCTTAGTACAAGCCGAAACAGAAAAATTAAATGCTAATACTGATCTAAAGTCAAAACTCGAAATTAGACTAAATGATTTGCTTGCTTTAAGTTAGAAAGATTTAACAACTTCACTAATATAAATTGATTTGAGCATTCCATACAGTTAATCTGTGTGGATTTACCCTAAGCAAACTTGTCATCAAGGAGGTGCTCTAATATTTATTCTAAATGTAGTACTTGTGCAACTTGAAGCCAAGCACTCTAACAATTTCGCGCAAAAGTCACTGCGCGCGCGCACTAAGATCATAGTCATCTTTGCATTCCTAACTAGCAACACACCTATTAAAAGGTCAATTCAAGTGCCACTGCATTTGCATGGCATAAATGTACGCGCTAATACTTTTCTCTAGCGCCTCTGTTGCGTTTTAAAGGCAAAAGCAAAATATTGATGCTTTTAGTTTGTACTGTTATTTTCTCTAGTTTTAAGCATTTGTTAAAATCTTTTGACGTGTCACACTGCCGATATCTATATCTTTTAAGTTTACTAGAATTAGTTTAGCCTTACTTTCTATCAATTAAATACAACTAGCTAAATGCATTATATTGCTTTTCTCTCGCTAATTTACCCCTGTCTTAACTATCGTACAAGTGTCAATTTTCATTTAATATTAATTTTCCACCCCTAGCAAATAAAATATTTGCGAAATCTCAAAACAAACATATTTATCATTAAAATTTCACAAACGTTTAATCGCTGAATATGACTACCTATATTTGTTAGTTTAGGACTATAATTCTGGTATTATGATGAGTAGTACTCTATTAAAATTAAAAATTTGCAATAAATTTTCATATTATGTTTGTATTTTCTGCCTATTTAATATATAATGATAGTAGTTTAATGTAGCGTTACTAGTTTAGTCTCACTTTAGCGATATAACTAAGTGCTAGATAAAACAAATCGAGGGTGAAATGTCTGCAGATCTATTCTTTCTTTGTTTCTTTATGGTAGTTGCATTATTAGGTGCAATCATCGGGATGAGCCGTGTCGTTAAAATAATGACGAGTGGTGTTTTTGGACTAATCATCTCGATACTGTGCTGTTATTCAATTGGCCAAATGTTTATGTCAATACCTGCTATAGCTGAATTGGTAGCTTATGTGCATACGAGGGCGATTGAGGCATGGGAACTCTTTAAATTTATCAACGTAGGAATTATTGCTTACTATGTTGGCATGTTTTTAATAATTCAAATTGCACGCAAACTTACAGTTGCTATTTTCAAGCGTATCATGGAAGCAAAATTGCCAATAGTTAGATTTTTAAATCGCGCTTTAGGTTCACTGTCAGCTGTTGCTTTTGCTTTTATTGGTGTGTTAGTGTTTTTTGCCGTTGTTCAAATAATTATCGATAGTGAAACAGGCAGGAGCTTTTTAGATTGGTTAGGTAGCGGATTTATGCGTAGAATATTTGATGCTAACCCAATACGTTTTTAAACCTGCTATTTTACCTAAATGACTATGCTTATAATTTAGCGCCCACTTAAATTGCTATTGTCTGCCGCTGAATTTTAATTTTTATCTTGCTAATGTGACAAGATTATACTCACAAATAAATAGTGGTTAACCTCTAATATTTCATTACCATCTATATGAGAACAAATGTGTATTTTGCAAAACATTTCAAACCTGCAACTTTCATGTTGTTTGAGCAGTAATTTTCATTAGACTTAATACTATTAACAATACTATTGACCTGTTGCACTATTAGAGCCAGTGCTATATTTAGCACCATCACCTCCTGTATCGCAACGACCACCTGTAGGGCGTTTTACCCAGTATCAGCTACAAATGAACCTCTGGAGATTATTAAAATCACCTCTTATATCCATGCATCCTGGACACCATCTAAGTTGCTCTTAATACTTCACATTTAGAAATTCGAGTCGGTTTCAGCAATTAGCTTTTGAAATTTGGCATGCAACATCATAGACAATAAGCAAATTGTCAAACAAGAAAATTTCCAAGATGTAGATATAAAATCGTTAAATTGCAAAACTGCATTCAGGTAACTATTTAAAACTAAAAGTTGTTCTGTCACTTAACTGGTGTATACTATACAAATTATTCTTTACTCCAATCGCTTATTGAAACACATTCAAATTGGTAGTAGTTGATTTAGTAGTTTTCCCATTTTGCATAAAGTTCAAAATCCTTATCAGCAGTTTTTTTAGTTTTAAAATCCCAGGGTGTAATACATTCTGGCTCGGCATACCATCCACCAAATTTATAACCGCTTCTAGATGGTGGTTCAGGAATCGTCTTAATCACGTCACCTTCATTAACATCATCAATCCAATAATATCCTCCATTAGGTGCTTCGTAATACAAATAGAAATAGGAAATGCTAGGCGGATAATTATAATAATACGAGGTGTTAGCGGCACAAATTGTACTCTCAGTCAGTTCTTGATATTCGGTTAATTTGCTGGCTGGAACATATTTTGTACCAGTTAATAAATCCATATAATCTATTTTAGTATAATATATTGACGGCACTATTATTTTGTCAATATTTGAGATTCTTTTTGGTACTCGAATTTTTATACCTTCTGGGATAAAGATTTTTTTTACTGCTCCTTTATCAAAATTATGTTCTCGCACAGGTTTCAAGAGCGATGCCCATCCGATTTCAACTACAGGCAAATTATCAATGAGATCGGGTATAACTATTTCTTCTGTCTCTAATCCTTTGGACGTAAATCCACAAATCGTAACACTATATTCAGTCCTTCGAACGCATTCAAAATATTCTGTTTGGAAATAGCTTTTTTCATTTCTATAAGGGTAAGCGGCAGATTTCCATAGTACAAAAAAGAAAAGTGCAAGTACGAATACCACTAGTATTAAAACCATCATCTTCCTTACTGTTTTATGTTTCATAATGAAATTTCTCCAATATAGTTTTGTTTGTTTTCCAGTGTCGCTCAACTTTGTCATGTTTTACCATATTAATACTAAACGCATTAGCAGATATTGTGGTTTCAACATTAGTATCTTGCTATAACACTTTTCAGCTTTTACGACAAACTCATTACTCTTTTCTGGGAAATGAGGCAAAGCTTGTATGAATTGTGCGCATCACAATATAAATTAAGATTAATTACTTATATCATTCATCATCTATCCATTTTGCATAAAGTTCAAAATCCTTATCAGCAGTTTTCTGAGTTTCAAAATCCCATGGTGTAATGCATTCTGCCTCAGCAAACCAGCCATCAAATATATATCCATATCTACGTGGCTCTAAAGGTATCGTCATAATAACATCGCCTTCATTTATGTCATCTATCCAATAATATCCATAGTTTCCTGCTCCTTCATAATTATAATAGTATGATGTATTCGCTGGAAAAAGTTGAGCTGCGGTTGTCTGCTGTATCGCTTCAATTTTTTGTGATGGAACATATTTTCGAGCTAAAATCATGTCAAGGTTTAAACTGAATCTAGTGCTAATAAGTATGACCTTTTCAACATTCAATATCGCATCAGAAGTTTTAATATTTATATCGGTTGTGAAAAAATATTTTTTTGCTGCTCCTTTATCAAAATTATGTTCGACACTAGGGTTATCAAACTGAGTCCAACCGAATCTGCTTACATCCATCTCATTGATTTCGACTGGTACAATTATTTCCTCCAATTCTAACCCCTTAGGTGTTAGATTACATATAACTACAGTTTTTCCATAACTATAGCATTCAAAATATTCTACTTCAAAGTAACCTTCCCCTGTTCTATAATCGTACAGAAAAGAACATCCTGCAAGAACGAAAACTGTAAGTATTAACACAATAAATGTTAAAACTATCTTATTTTTCAGTATCCTATGTTTCATAAGCGAAATACTCCTATATCTAATAGATTTCATATTTTATTAATTGCAAATAGTACCATAGACCTTTGTCAATTTTTACTATCTAAAACTTGACGAGGATTAAATGATACTAAGACAATAATATGACAGTTGCGAGAGTCTAATATTTCTATACAACCAATTTGACGCTATCGTCTACAGCTGAATCTTAATTATTATCTTGCTAATGCGATAAGATTATACTCTCGCAATGGATAGTGGTTAGCATCTAATATTTCATTACTGCATATAACCAAATGGTCATTTAGCATAACATTTGAAATCTGTAAATTCCTTGTTGCTTGAGCAGTAATTTTCATTAGACTTAATACTATTAACAATATTATGAACCTGCTGCACCGCTAGAACCTGTGCTACCTTTAGATCCATTACTTCCTGTATCGCGCCGACCACCTGTAGTTTTAACACCACCGAGTCCACCTGTTCCACCGTTGCCGCCAGTACCACCTATGCCACCATCACCGCCTGAACCATTTGCAATACTTGCTGATCCTGTTGAACCATTATATTGATTTGTTCCAGCACTGCCACCATCACCTCCTGTACCACCTTTACCTCCAGTACCACCAGTACCGCCAGCTTTCGATGTTACACCAAGAAATTTACCATCGCCACCTTCACCACCATTGCCACCTTTACCGCCTGTGCCACCTGTGCCACCTTTACCGCCATTCCCACCTGAACATGTAAAATTAGAACCATTTGCTACTTTAAGACCATTAGTAAGATAAATGCCATAACCACCTCTGCCACCTTTGCCGCCAGTGCCACCTATGCCACCATCGTCACCTTTTGCGCCGTATTGACCAGTAGATGCTTTGCCTTTACTTGCTCCATTACTACCTACTGCACCAGCGCCACCAGTAGCACCATTTCCGCCTTTAACAATAATTGAATATATAGAAATTGTTAAAGAATCACCTCGTATACCCGTGCCTCCTGGCATACCTTCTAAGTTGCTTTTATAACCACTACCATTACCACCTGTAATAGTTAGTTTTGCTGTTGTATCGTAGTCATTAGATATTGACATGTCTTGACCATATATTACTGGCAAAACATAATTCCCAGACGATTCATATGCTGTACTCTGTGCTGTGACAAGCCCACCACATAATGTAACACTACCTTCTATATCAATTATAAGATTCTTGCAATTCCGTGCATCCACTAGTGGAGCGTTATTATTACTTTTTAAAGTAACGGACACAAAACGCATTTTAAATTCTTTAGTTCGAGATTGTATGTTTATAAATATTGAACTCCGTGATGTTACTTTTATTGTAATTTCTAAAAAACTTGG
>JAITLB010000191.1 GCA_031278175.1 Christensenellaceae bacterium | reverse complement strand
CCTACATTTGTGATTAATAAGCGCACGCTTAAGTTTCAATTTGCTACAATCGATCTAACATACACAGGAGCTGAAAAGAGTGTTGAAGTCACTGTGAGTCCAAACTCTATAGCACAAGGTGACAGTGTAGCACCTGTTGTTCAATATGACGGTGATCGCATTAATGTAAGCGCATTAGGCTTTAAGGTAAGCGTGGTGGGACTAACAGGCACATCTGCTAGCAACTACACATTCCTTGAGGATCAAGCTACTAACACGTATATAATAACACCTGCAACGATAACGGGAGTGGAGTTTAATAATGTGTCTGTAGACTACAATGCGAGCGAACACATAATAGAAATATCAGGGTTTGACGAGACGACGATGACTGTTAACTACTCGGTCGGTACAAGATACACTATACCTGGCATCTACAATGTAACAGCTGTTGTTTCAAAAGCTAATCATAACGATTTAGAACTTGATGCTTACCTTGAAATACGAAGATGCGAATTGCCTATCGCGAGTGAAAATGTGCTTGTTGATAACAAAGATAATCTATATTATGGTGGTGCAATGCCAAGACTAGTAGATCAAACAGGATCTGGCACACTAGCATTTACGTCTAAAAACAAAGAATTGGTTGTTGGACAGATGAGTTATGAATGGGTGTATACACCTGAGGATAGTAACTATTTAACTAGTACTGGCACTATAGTGCTCAACGTAAAGAAAGCAATAACTTCAATTAAGGTTGAAGACGATAAGAATGTAACAGTTGATCAAATTAAAGCTGCGACCGTCATAATTGGAAATAAGGTTTTAGGCGCAAATCAATCTAACACTACGATAGTATATATTCTAGCCAACGGTGAGGAGACTACGGTAGAACCCACTGCACCAGGGAAATATACGGCTATTGTTAAATTTGCTGGCGATGAGAACTATGAGTCCACGGAATATACTGTCCCTTTTGAAATACCTGGAAGTAATTCAGCTTACATAACAGTATGGGTAGTAATAGGTGTAATACTCGGCACAATAATGGTTGGCATAGTAATTGCATCAGCAAGAAAGAGATCACGTATGAAGTAAAGGCGGAATCTAATTATACTTAATATTAACATGCTCAGTTATTATGAAGCGAGGTATATGGAAGTTTCATAACTTGTACAGAATCATTTTAATATAAATTTAGCTTCTAAGATGCGCATTAATTATGTTGTTTGTTTAATTGTTAAATAATGACTTGCCTCTCTAATATCGTTTTACAGTTAGAGAGGCATAAATTATTATATAAGATATAATTAACAACCGACTATCATGTTAATCAGAAAACCCATGTCACAACAACTGTAGGAGTTTAAACATGCAAATAAAAAATAAAAGCACCAAGACACAACGTATATTTGAGTTGGATTTTCTAAGAGGAATTCTCATAATATTGATGTGCTTGGAGCATTTGTTCTATTTCATGACAAACTATGTAAATTTGGGATTTTGGGATCCTAATGGAAAATCTACAGCAATTCAGAATTTAGGTATAATGGCATATGATTCACTAAGAGGAACTCCTGTGGCATATAGATTGCTACATGTAGCTTGGTGCGTATTTTTTTTCTTGTCAGGAATATCAATGACATTTTCTCATAAAAACTATAAAAGAGCTTTAATGTTGTTTGTTTTCTTTTTGATTCTATATACGGTATATGCATTAACTAGTAAGTATTCTAAATATTTCATTATGCTAGAATTTGGAATATTCATTGGTTATTGCTTATATACATTGTTTTTTCAATTAATAAGGAAATTGCCATTGTGGTTTCATATTGTTTTAACTGTTGCAATTCTAGCTTTAACAATTTACAGTCAATTATCTGATTTTAATGTTGAATTAAGTCCATTCCATTGGTTTGGAATATCTAAAAAATTAAATATTTCATATTACGATTCGTGGGAAATGTTTCCATCACTATTTTTCTTTGCTACAGGTGGTCTTGTCGGCCGTACAGTTTATAAAGAAAGAAAAGGCTTGTTTCAGAAACTAGATAAGTATTTAATTTTTACACCGTTCACATGGTTTGGCAAGCACTCAATTCAAATATATATAGGGAGTGGAATTCTTTATCCAGTTGTTTTTATTTTGCTTACACCAATTATCAATGCTGGGTTATAGAATGTACCAAGATGATTTTAATTATTATGAAGTATATTATAATTCAAAATTGTCCTGTTATATAAATAAATATGTTAAGTTTGCAAGCGACCACTACATTGTAAATTTTGTAAGTGCAATGCACCTATTCAGTGAATATTTACGAGACCAATATTCATAAAGGATTAAATTGCTACATATATGAATATGGAAAAATAAAAAATAGAGGATTTGATATGAATCACAATGAATATAAAAACATGAGTTTATACGAAGCATTTATAAAAGGAATGCAGTCAAATGATGGAACACCATGTTTTGTATATATGGATAAGTCGTATAGTTACGATTACGTGTTAAACGAAATTGAAAAAGTTGCATTTTTGTTAGTTAAACATGGTATTAAGTTTGGCGACATTATAACAGTAGCATTACCTAATATACCACAAATAGAATATATAATTTATGGTGCAAATAAAATTGGCGCAATAGTACACTTAATACATCCACAAGTTACTAAAGAACAATTAATAAGTTGTATTACTAAAACTGAAAGCAAGTTTGTATTTATGCTTGATATATTAGCACTTGGTTTTAGTAAGGAATTTACAAATATTAACGCAAAATTATTTACTATCAAACAGTTAGATGTGCAAAATATTGATAAAGGATATACTCAAAATTACGGTTCAGAGAATGCAATCGATTTTGATAAGGAAATTTTAACAACTGCAAAATTTGATACTGTTTCTTTTAACCCTCGTAATTCGCGAATTACTACGTTTATGTTTAACGGTTCTGGAACAAATGGAATTAGCAATATAATTGAAATGTCGGACTGTGCTATTAATTCTGTTGTAGGATATATATTTGATTCAATAGGTGCTACAAATAGCGATAAAAAATATAATACTAGTGCTTTTTTACCACTTTTTCATAGTATGGGTTTTATATGCATGCATGTAGTCAATATGCGAGGTCAATTACATGTAATAAGTTCTCGTTTTGATGTCGATGAAATAATACACTATATAGAGAGAGAGCAAATTAAAGTTATTGTGGGACCTCCAATTGTTTTTAAACGTCTTCTCGATCATACAAAGTTTACTGGTAAAACGCTTCAAAATTTAACAGTTTCATTTGTTAGCTCCGATTTAGTACCACATAATTTAATTGACGCGTATGATGCACGCATGATTGAAAATAATTCTGATAATAGATTGTGCCAATGTTATGGGTTAAGTGAAACCGTATCTGGTACATGTTTCAATTCGTTATATGATAATAAGCATTATACTTGTGGAAGACCTACACCAGCTGCTCAATATCGCATTTATGATGAGACATTAAATTTGCTTAAAGAAAATGGTATAGGTGAACTATATATTGCTGGTGATTGCCTTTGCAATGGTTACTATAAATCTGACAAAGCTAATTCGGAATGTTTTTATTATGCTGACGATGGTAAACGTTATGTAAAGACAGGCGATATTATGGAAATTGACAGTGAAGGTTATGTGTCTTTCATATCTAGAAAAAAACGAGTAATTAAAGTATTGGGATATTCTGTATTCCCATCTGAAATAGAACAAGTTGCGATGAATGTAGATGGAATAAACAAAGCTTGTGCAATAGCCATTCCAGATGAAAGATTAGGTAGTAGAGTCGTTTTATATTATGAAGCCACAAAGGATAGTCCAGAAATATTAAGTGCATTGCAAATTGAATGCAAAAAGCATCTTATGCCTCAATCTATCCCTAAAGAATATAAATATATAGACTGTATACCTCTCACAATGCTATCTAAAACGGATGCAATTGCACTTAAGAAGATTTACGATCAAGAGTATTCAAGAGGAATAGACAAGTAGACCGTTATAATTAATTTATTATGATTGTTTTGCATTTGAATTTTTGTACGGATATAATATCAATTATAATCTCTATAACACTTAAATTTATTAAAGAGTTGGATTTACTCGGAATTCTCGCTTAAACATAATAATTGAGGATTAATTAAGCGATTAAGTAACGGTGACGTCTAGTGTTAGATACACTTAAAAGCACAAAAGTTCATCATTGATTTGGAAAATTCAAAAATGAGCTTTTTATCTATTGTTAGTTTGAACTATGTAGAGTTTATTCAAGTTAATTGCGTTTTATATTATTAAACTTATTGCTCATGCAAATAGATACACTTGGCGACATAGTAGTTCGTATCACTTCAATTAATTAACTCATTAATAATTAAATGTATTATCTCTAAATACTGTTACTTAGAGGAAAGTAAATTGATTAAAAGACAATTAAAATAATGATTGTTCAATTATTTATATGTATCTAGAGAATTTAATTATATGATTATTTGTTCAATTATGAAGAGCATGTTTAGCATAAGTAGTCAAATAATTCGTAAGAGAATTAAAATATCATAGAGTAAGAGAACAAGAGCGAAATATAATATAAGCGAACAAACAATCTAGGTGAAATGTTTCTGATTGATAAACGACAAAACAGAAGTACTATGCACTTAAAGTTAATCATATATCACTATGCAATTACTATTAATATATGGATAATCTATAAGCAAATTAAAATGTTATAACGTAAGAGATAAAGAGCGAAAATATAGCATAAGCGAAACCATTTAAGCGATAATGCATATTGACTGATAATCGACAAAAATCAAGTGCAATGTACCTGAAATTAAACATATATAAATAACAGTCATTATTTATATATATCAAAAAGCAATTAGGAATAGATGCTACATTTGGAATTTCTGAATTTGTTTAAATATTATAATAGAAAAGATTAATTGATATGCATTTGCTATTCCATATAACAAGCACCACAGATAATTGTGTGGATAACTAAGCTACAACTTTAATCGTGTAGATTTGTGACAAATGAAATGTTTAAGAGAAACATAGATATTAATTGTTTTCATATAGTCATTTAAAAAATATAAGTCATATACCTCAGTGAGTAATGATCTATGAGATGTTTGCCGTTTCGATAATTGATTTACACACTAAGATGGCATAGTAGTATAAGTGCTTTTAAAAATGATTATTTCATTGAAAATCACATAAAACAAGTGCATTTAAGAATACTATTAATATAAGATATGCATTTATATAGAATACTATAATACGCATTTCACATATTTTGAGCCATTATTAGATCAAAATATGCAAAGTCAGCAACAATTAATATTTATTTCTACAAAAATATTTGATTATATGCTATTATACCTCAAGTGTTAATTTATAGTGAAATAATCATTGTTAAATGTCTTGTTATATAGATTATGCAATTAAATGGCATAGTTGAGACTATGAATTCAGACTATTTTTAAATTAATCGAATTATTATTAATGTTTTACTTGAATTTTTGACATTTCTAAGCTACAATATACAGGATTATAATTAAATACTATAATACTAAAATTAACACTGTTTGTGCTTAAATTGGGTTAACTATGAACAAGGCATATTTGCGTATAATTTTATATCTAATAGTGTTGCTTGTAACTCTATTACAATTATTAATTTCTTTCATGATTGCGTCCATATCTAGTGTACAATTGTATAATGAATATTATCAGAAGATGGATAATATCGAAAATAATGAAAAGGTGAAATATAAAGCAAGCGAAATAATTGTTGCTAAAGTTAATCAAAACGAAAAATTTGAATTTACTAGTTGGTGTGTTAATGACGTATAAGTTAATAAAGAGATAAAGCCTTCACTTTTAATGCCAAACCATAAATGCTCAATCCAAATTCAATGTGTTAAGTTAACATATCCACGTCTCAAGAAATATTAGGAGTATTAATATGCAAATAAAAGATTCAAGCGCCAAGCCACAACGTATATTTGAGTTGGATTTTCTAAGAGGAATACTAATGATATTGATGTCTATAAACCGATTTTTCTATTTCGTTACTAACTATGTAGGATTGGGTATTTGGGATCCTAATAGAAATTCAACAGCAATTCAGAATTTAGGCATAATGGCTCATGATACAATTAGAGGGACTCCTGTAGAATCGAGAATTGTGCTTGTGGCATATTCACTATTTTTTCTCTTGTCGGGAATATCATTAACATTTTCACGCAAAAACTATAAAAGAGCTTTAATGTTGCTTATTTTCTTTTTGATCCTATATACAGTATATGCATTAACTAGCAAGTTTTCTAAATATTTCATTATGCTAGAATTTGGAATATTCATTGGTTATTGTTTATTTACATTGTTTTTTCAATTAATAAGGAAATTGCCATTGTGGTTTCATATTGCTTTAACTGTCGCAATTCTAGTTTTAACAATTTATAGTCAATTGTCAGATTTTAATGTTGAATTAAGTCCATTCCATTGGTTTGGAATATCAAAAAAATTAAATATTTCATATTACGATTCGTGGGATATGTTTCCATCACTATTTTTCTTTGCCACAGGCGGTCTTGTAGGTCGTACAGTTTATAAAAACAGAAAAGGATTGTTTCAGAAACTAGATAAGTATTTAATTTTTGCACCATTCACTCAGTTTGGAAAAAACTCAATTAAAATATATATAGGGATTGTTATTCTTTATCCAGTAGTTTTTATTTTGCTTACACCAATTATCAATGCTGGGTTATAGTATTGAAGTGTACCCCATTTGGTAGACAATTTTGAATTCCGATTGGAATTTGGATTTACAAGAGTAATTATTTGTGTTATACTTTTCTTGCTTTACTTATACACAGGATAG
>JAITLB010000183.1 GCA_031278175.1 Christensenellaceae bacterium | reverse complement strand
TTACCCTAAGTACATTGATATCGTGGACGATAAGACCGTCAACGGTGCTGTCTTGGCGATCACCATCCTTATTTGCGCACAACCTCATACCACGACCGTCTTCTTGTCGGCGAGTAATGGTGTTATCGCTTTTCTTTAATGTGCAGATTTGGAATGCATTTGGATTATCCCAGCCCTCTCGAAGAACAGAGTGCTGAAAATAAATCGTGTAGGTTCTTCAAAGCTAAGCAGTCGCTCTTTATTTTTAAGTATTAAATCGTAAGCGCTTATATCGTCACTAAGTCCTGTGTCCTCGCCACGTTTAATGATTGATGGATCGATCGTTCTGCCTGTCTTTTTGTCTATACTGAAATAACCATTATGTGCTTTTTGCCCTTTTATCCTTTTAAGTACAGAATGTAGGATTGGGCGGCATTATCTGATCGGATAATTTCGCTTAGTACGCTGTTATATTCTCTCGATTATATCGGCATACTCCCCACCAGTTTCTTTACCATCTACATTATAGCTTTTGTATTTTGCAACTTCGTAAATAAAGAACAGAGATAATGTCTTTATGTCTCTATAGAAATTGCTCTCAACTTTCTCAAAGTGGGATAGGATTATTTCTCTTGTTAGAACACAACGTATATCGCGCTCGGAAATGTTCCCAATAGTTTCACGGATTTTTATTGCTATTCTGTTTAAAAATGTAACAGTATAGTAAATGGATTGATTTCACTTATTATGAACTTATCTTTATACTGCTCAAGGGGCGGCATATTTGCACCTGCGGACTTTTTATAAAGATTATCCCTTACCCCAAGTATTCTAGTTGCTCTGTTTATTCCCTTAGCGTAATTGCCCTCAAATTCTATCCGCGCCATTGGCGGTTTAATTTTTGAAAGCACGATGCCACTGACATAAATATAACCACTCGCCCCACGCAAGTTCTTCAATTCAAAACCTTTTACTTCAACCCTTTTTACAGTTTTTATTGTAACGCTCTAGTGCATCGAGTACATAGATAAGGTTATTTTGCCTTTTATGTGTCGCCGAAAAGCTCATTAAAAACAGTGAGTTGAATGTTTTTAGTTTTCCCTGAGTCTTATCGCCACCTAGCTTTTGCGGTTCATCTAGAATAATAATAGGTCTAGTTTTTGCAATAACGTCAATCGCCTTTCGCCCCTGAAAATCATCAAGCACCATATCAATATGCCAAGCATCCCTACTCGAAGCATTAAATGCTTGTGCGTTGATTATCATTACATTGATATTACTAGAACTTGCAAAAGCATCGATATCTTGCAGTTTTGCGCTGTTGTATATAAAAACCTAGCCTTTTTGCCGTAATATTCCATAAAGTGATCATGGGGCATTTCAAAACTTTTCTTTACACATTCACGAATAGTAATGCTTGGCGCAACAACAATAAACATAGTCCAACCGTATTTTTGTTAAGCTCAAAAATGCTTTTTACATATACATATGTTTTGCCCGTACCAGTTTCCATTTCAATATCAAACACAAGACGACCGTGCATTTTAACAATCGTATCAGTAATTCGAATATTATTTTCTCTTTAAATCGATTTTATATTGTCAAGTTGCTCTTTATCCTCAAGCATTATCTTTGCGTTTTCAAAGCCGATGTCGTAAGTTTGAATCCGATGTTTGGGATATCATAAAGCGTCCGCTGCGCCCCTCTTTACAGATTTCTAAGTCCATAAGTATGCTTTACTTTATCAATATATAGTGCCCATCAAAACCTTTGACAATTGACTGCACCGCATCTGTCTGGTATTGATGTATTTTAAATTTGAATTTCATCTCTATAATACTTTCCTTACTGTTGTAGGGCTGAATGTTTCGAATATCTGGTCGAAACTGACTAGCGCATCATCGCTAGCAAAGCTACTGTCACGGAAGATAGCATATAGCGGTTTTTGCTTTGCTATTTCAGTTGTGACCTCTTTTGTTATATCTTTATCAAAACACGCAACAAGGTTATTGCTACCGACAGAAAACACTTTTTTATTTGCTATCGTTTTTGTTTCTATCGGACTAGATAAATCGATGCCCATATCAAGCATCACCTGGAACAATAAATCCTCAGTTGTTCTATCCTCTTTTATATTATCTTCCATTTGGGTTAGTAAGTTCTGTTCTATATCTGCGGGGTTATAGAATACAGGTTTCATATTGCTTGTGTCAAGTTTTAGCACTCTAAAGCCTATGTCTAGTTTGCTTTCAACAATTACATCATCCTTTTCAGTCTCGCAAAACTTATGCCTGTGCGTTAAGCCACTAGCCCCACCATTTTTCATAACTTCTTCTTTAATTTGCATTCCTGCACGGCGGATACGTTCTTTTCCTATCTCGCAAATATTTTTATAACCTGCTTTATATGCTTCGCTGTCCTCGGCGGTTTTCTCAGGAATTTGCACAAGTATAAACTTACGATTGCCACCGTCCTTTGCATTTAATTGCATAACAGCTTGTGCTGTAGATGCACAACCACTAAAGAAATCACGAATAATTGAATCTTTGCTTGATGTTTGTTCTAATAATAATTCTATTAATATAGATGGCTTTGGATATTTAAATACTCTATCATCCTCGGGAAACAACGATCTCATTTCTTTTGTGCCGTGCATTGTTAAGATATTTGTAATGATTGAACCTATCGACCCACTTTCACTGCGCATATCAGTTATGCATTTTTCAATACAAAGTTTTTGCCTTTCTCTTTCGAAATACAAGTTTTCCTCTTTCTGTCCACTCGGCAACTCTTTTTCGCGAGAATGCCCAAAACCGTCCTTTCGGCGGGTAGTATTCTTCTGCGGTGTAGGGGTTTATTATCGCAAAACGATCACGCTCTGATCCGCTCGCGGCTGAGGGGTTGTCTTTTATCCATTTGCCATTTGGATCGTTGTCAGGATTTGTATAGTTTGATAAATCTTTTGCTACTCCCTTAAACACTACATTTTCAATTTCTCTAGCATAGATAACAATGTACTCATGCACAGGTACATAAAAAAGTTGAGAATCGTTTGGTGTGGTGCGGTTGTTCCACACAAAACTGCCAATATAATTTCGTTCCCCGAATATTTCGTTACCAACATTAAGTAGGTTTTCAATTTCGCATTCATCAATACTAATTAGAATAACACCATAGTCAGTCAACAAATCTTTAGATAGCTTTAGTCTAGGATATATCATATTTAACCAGTCGGTATGGAATCTGCCATTTGTCTGAGCGCTTTCGCGCATATCGTATCGAACATTGCAATCGTCATCATACAGACCGATCCTTTGTGCAAATTCTTTACTATCTACTGCAAATCTATCGCTGTAAGTGAAAGTGTCTTTACCTGTATTGTATGGTGGGTCGATATAAATTACCTTTGTTTTGCCCATATATGTTTCTTGGGGCAACTTTAAGACATGAATGTTATCACCTTCTAAGTAAAGATTTTGTGTATTTTTAAAGTCTTTGCTCTTGAGCACAAGGACGTAGAGTCATATTTATTGGAGCATTAGCTAGTAAGATACTTTTTTCGCGTTTCCCTGCCCAAGTGAACTGATAGCGCTCTTCACCGCCTTCAACCACTCCTTCCGCTAACTCTTGTCATAGCATGTCAAAATCGACAACCTTTTTAATTCTACAGTTTCCGTCTAAGGTTTCGGTTACACAGTTAGGGAACAATAATTCAATTTTATCTATGTTTAAGTTTGTTTTGCTATTAGTCTGCATTTTTAATTTATCCATTTATATTTCCTCAACGATAATTTACAGCATGTTATGTCGTTATTTTGTCTATTTCATTTAATAAGCACTATAAAATATCGAGAGCTTGCGCCATACAATTAAACGTCAAGCACGTGTCTGTGGGATAAAAATTAATCTTTATTATACATCCTATCCCAATTGTTTTTCCGTTCAATCTTATCGCTCTGATACAATTTCCAAAACAACTATAACCTGTTTCAACACTTCGCGCACTTTTATGATATCGCTAACGTACACCTTGATTTCTGTTTCCTCTTTCATGGTAAGAATGAGCATTCCATGGTTGAGATAATGTTTAATTGAATGGAGTGTATCCCCATCGGCATATTTGTAAGATGCCTCGAATTTATATCCTGTTATTGTATCGCATTTAATTCTAAAAATCGGTTCATCGCTCTCTTTTTTATTATTTCTGCAAACTATAATATTGTCATCAAAGACGGCAAAATTTAGACTATTATGTGCAATTACTGAATCTATCACGAAAGCAAGTAGCATTACAAATCCAATGCCTATAACGATAATACTAATTATAATTTGTACGTTAATGAGATCTCTGGAAACGTCATCTGTGTAAGAGTCAATGTTCCAAAATATAACAATCGTAGCAAAGAACACAAATAATATGCCGAGAACGAATAATCCACCTAATTTTGACGTGCATCTCTCAACATGTAATGCATCTTTTAAATTTGTCTCTTTTATCTTTTGTCTCATTGCCATTTACCACCATAGGAATCCTGTAAACCATGAAGCAAACATTCTCGCATGTGCTTCAATCGGTTGATTCCAATATTGATCCCAATTGCTTTGGTCTGGCAATAATGGAATATACGGTTGCAACCATTCGGCTATTGTCGTTTCCTCTATTAAAAGATAATCAACATTAAGCGAAATGCACTGTTCTATGCGTTCTTCCCAATCATCTTTCTTTACGATTGTCACGGGTGTATCCGAACTCCTGCCGTAGTTGTAAGCGTTAACGTAATTAGGCACTGTGTTGTAATTTTCGTCACCTATTCCTATTGTTAATACATATTGATAATGATGGAAAAATTCATGTAACAAAGCATCTAAAACACGAACAGAAAACACATCGAATCTTAAGTTAATACTTTCAGTGTTCGCGACATATTGCCCTTCGATATTATCGCCCGCATATTGCGATCCCCGCTCAATATTAACTTTAAAGTCTGCATTGAATCCTATAAAATTATTGTGCAAATCTTGCGCAATCCAATTAATTTGCTCATCTGTTATTTCCAAATTTGAAAACTTTACAAGCACAAATGTGTCTGGTGAAATGCGCACATTTTGAGGTAATGTAACAGAATCCAAATTTCTGCACCCCCCAAAAGCAAACGGTTCAATTTTTTCCAATTTATCGCCTTCAAAAATAATATCTGAAAGTCTTCCGCAACCTGAAAATGCATGAAAAGAAATCTCTTGCACTCTTCCTGGTATCAAAATTGTCTGCAAAGACTCACAGGAACTAAACATCCACTCGGAAATTCGTGTTAATCTTGAGAGAGTAACTTCTTCAAGTGCTCTACAATACGCGAATATTGCAGTTCCTATTTCAAGCTCTTCACTACTATCCTCAAAAACTACCGACCGCAGACCATAGCAACGCAGAAAAGCTTCTGAAGCAAGCCATTTAACACTGTTGGGAATATATATGTCGGTCAAATAATAGCAATCTTTAAATGCCATAGCAATATTCTTGGTATAATTGCTAAATACTATTTTAGTGATTTCAGTTTCTCTAAAATTCACTATCGACGTAACGAACCGACCTTCATACATGTCAGCAATAACAATCTCTCCACTAACTCTGAAATCATTATGTTTAGCAAAAACAGATACACCATCTTCATGAAGCTGATACCGCAGTTTGTCCTCTGTATGTGCGGTGTATTGGGCATACAATACGATCGAAGTCGTGATAGTTTGCGGATATTGCAAACTATCATTACTTCCTTTAATCTTTGTCCAACCATCAAAGTGATAATCGTTTTTTGCTGTCAGAATCTTTTCGCTAATAGTATAGCTTTCATCAAAACAAATATCACCTGGATCTAAACCACCATCAGTTTCAAAGCGAATCTTGTTTTCGCAAAATTTCACTTCTACTGTTCCCATAATTTTATTATAGAATTCTGAATTATAAGGAACAAATTCCCACTCACAGACAACCGTGCCTTTAAACATTAAAGTTCGCGTTTCTCCGACAAAATGCAAATCACCTTCAACGTTAAATTTACCTGTGAGCCTGCTTTTCGCCGTGGATTCGCCGATTTGAACGTTGCTTGCGATTGGTTCTTCTAAAACAATGGCATCTGTCGGACCAGGTTTCCAGACAGCGTAAACTTTTCGGTCACTTCCCCATTTTATATCAAAATCAAAAGCCAATGAACCATGATGACCATATGCACTATACCAATCATTCCAACCGTTATCCTCAATATAACGATAATGCCATTCAGTTTCACCAGGAGAGTATTCATACCAACTATAAAAAATATATCCATCTTTTATTGGGTCAACTGGTCTTGTGATTTTTCCTGTTTCGGGATCACTCTTTATAGGTGCAACATAACTGCCACCTGTACTATTAAACTCTACAATGTAAGTTTGAGGATCAATCGGATATTCTTTTTCTATGCACGCTGCAAAAAAAGACATCATACATATTATTAAAAAACTCGGCAACAACGCACGTTTTAAATATCTACGCATATCAATCACCATTTACCGATGGCTGATGGAACTCTACCATCGGCACCTTTATCACCGCTAGATCCTTGTTCACCCAGTCCATAACTGTCAGCAACACCCGAAGATCCTTCAAAACTTAGATAAATCCACATTGTTGTCCATTTGCCACCATGCGCACCTCCGATGCCACTATCGCCACTTAAAGAGGCACTGTTTGCGTTTGCGCCAAATTGCAACTTATAACAGTTTTCATACCATTTCGGGTGCAACGTGATTGGCATTGAATAGCTCGATTTAGACAACGACATAAGTGCAACACCAGCCTCATCGCTATTTAGAACCACCCAACAAAAGTATATCCAGTGCGTAAATCTTCTACAATTCACCTGTGACTTTGTCACATTCGTAGTATACATCAATTAGCACCTTATTCTAGTCGTATAGTACCATCGTCTTCTATAGTAATCCAATTAGAATTAAGAATTGCATTTGGCATGTCGCGAATAATGAGCTGCTCTTCTATAAGCCATTCTTTTAGATCTTTCAAATTTTTGAAATGTCTGTCCTCATTTTCGCTTAAGACTATATATTTAATAAGCTCTTCATATGTTTCAATCATTAAGTCAGGATCAACAGCAATTGTCGTCATTGAATAAAAATCGCGACTTGGAATATCAATCCAAATGTAGTCACCGTATTTTTGCAGTAAGCTTCTTAGCAAAAATGGATTCCATGCTAAGTTAATTTCAGGATAATCAATGTAATCTACTATACTATTGAGCCGACAATATCCTCGTTCGTACAATGATTTTGCAAATGCCTCTTTGATTGCAGAAATATTTTCGTCTGTAATCTGAATGTTGTCGCAAGATAAAAGCTTTGATTTGTCTATGCGCAAGTAACTATCACTAATTTTGTCAACAAATGTATTAATTGACATTATAGATATTTTATTTCTATCGCAAATTGAGCAGAGTTCCTCAATTTCTATGCTCTCATATCCATCCAACAATGAAATCAATACGTTTATTTTCGACATGCCTCTCTCGCCGCTTTTCCCAATATATGGTCGAGAAAAAGAAAAGTCATTCTTAAACATATATTGCATTATTCCAAAAAGTGTCGTGTGCAAACTAATATTGTTTCTTTCCAAAAAACTATTATGAGACGATTGCAATTTCTGTAAAAGCTGCCTTGAAGAAATCGGAACATTTCCAATATTGTCTATAATTAATTGTTTTATGCCATAATCTTCGGGTAGAACGTTAAGTGAATCTGAATGAATATACTCAGCATTACTAATACTGATGATATTGGGGCATCTCATGAGCATTTGACATACGGCTGTCTCGCGCAATCCATTAAAATGCAGAAGAATATCTTGTCGTGTTACACGCTTCTTTTCTCTGACAAAAGTATCAAATTCATCAACAAGAGTAACATCGCTTTCTTTGGAAATTAAGTCTTTAGTCGTAAAATATTTATTACCTAATACGTGTTTCATTACCCCTTGCAAGTAAAATCTGTTATTAACGCTTGTTTTGAGTAGCAAATCTTTTTGAAACAACTCGAATAGTTCTGCATAAGATATAGCAGTTCTTTGCATCTTTTCAATATATTGATCTATGTCTGCGAGTACGCTCATATCAATTTTAACATGACTATGGTGTATATATGTGCCTCTATTACAAAGAACAGCAACATCTGCGAGTCTAGCATCAACGGCACGATTATTATTTGGTAATTTCACGTCGCCAAAAACCTTTCTTGTCAACTCTTTAAAACGGTTTGTCTCAGAGCAGTACAGTTTAATTCCTGTAGGATAAAAGTGTTCGAGTATATATTCGTACATATGAGAAAGAGCAAGTTTGCATTTTGCATAATATCTCGGACTTTCTCTATATTTCAAGAGGGCTAAATTTTCTATGTACTCATACGCAACGTCTACTTGTTTATGAATATCTAGCAAGGTCTTTATCCAGTTTTCTTTCATAATAAAATTAGGCAATTTCTTTATCTCTCTTATGACGGCGAGCCTGCTTGCTACATGATTGCTTGATAAACTAAAAATCTTTGTTTCTTTTTCGTATATGTAATGTGAACTGGCAATGCTTTTTAGCATATACAGTAAAATTTCTTTGCCCTCAGCATTGATTGTCGAAAGAAACTCCTCCTCGGTAATAATAGTATCCCCGTTCCTCACCGCGCTGAGATATTTCATGATATTATATTTCTTGTATACTTTTTGGCATTTTTCAACACCGACCATTTCCATTTGCCTGATACGTTCACGAGTTACATTTTTTTGTTGAGCAATCGCTTCAAGTGTTAACCCTTGCGAACGAAGATCCAAGACAGCCAGTAGCCCATTTTTGTTAGCAACGCATTCATTAATAAGCGAAATCGCCATTAAATCTATATCAAAATTCAACCATTTCAAAAACCTTATGAAAGTGGTGTTGTCAAAAGTATCTATGTACTTGATACTCTTAATATCGTCAACAGTTTCAAAATTTTGTATTAATGACTCCAGTTCTTGAAGATCTTTACCATCAGCAAACATTTCGGAATATAATTCAAAAAGTGGATTAATTTTAGCTTTGCGGATATTTACATTTAATTTTTCAATTAGATTTTTTATTTCATTTAACATTAATTGCTCTTTCGAAACATCACCAAATGTCACTAACAACATATTGATGATCGATGATACGACATCAATATTCTGTATTGCGTATTGGCACATTTGAATACCGAGTGTGTCTATAGTTTCTGAAAGCTGTCTAGCAAATTTATATTTTTGCGACCAATCCAGGTCATCAAGTGTCTTATTGCCAGCTACAAAACCTAATTGTTGTCTGACATAAGAAATTATGATCATTTTATTTCTAAGATCTTTTGGAAATACTAAAGTAGCATACTCCGCATATTCTTCCCTATACTTTCTTCGCACTTCGCGCAATTCGGACTTACTTTTATCTCCTGATCCAACTAAATTGCCATAACCATCTACTGTGAATTCCAATAACTCAGCGAGAGTGTTTATGTTGTTTGTCTTTAATAGTTTAACTGTACTCTTTGACAATGTTAAGGATTCAACAGGTATCTCCTGAAATTTTTGTTGCGCAGATTGAGGCCCTACTGGTTTTTTAGTAGTCGGGAAAGGGATTGCTCGAAGTAAAGCATATTTGGAGTCAAATAGTTTTTTAGAATTATCTACTACAACCTCACTGTCTTTAGAGTCAATGTGTTCTTTAGTTTCCAGGTCAGCAACATCAATATCATCATGACTATTTATTATTTTAGGTTGATTAATGCCATGGTTATCTTCAGCATTAATTGGTCTCGTATCTTTTTCTTCTTGACTGATAATAGATCCGATTTTGTTTTTAATTTGTTCGATTTGTTCGGGTGTTATTTTGCACTGTGATGCGTAAGCGTCAAAAAGTACATCCTCTATTTCATCAATAAATTTTATATCACATGATAGGCAAAATTCCGCAAAGCCAACTAATTCTTTGTCGCAAAACAACTTGACTATATTTATTCGAATCATTCCGGAATTAACTTCATTATCTAGTACCATACTTATCCTTAATTTAAGAGTTTGCTACTTTATCTCTTGGTCAAAATTGATATTGTTTTTTTCACACAGCGCATGAATAACTTTTCGTAGCAAAAGAAAGTTTAGTGCGTCCTATTTCCAGGCGACAGGCAGTGATTTTGCTTACACACAACTGTGTTAATTCTGGTTGCGTTGCAAACAATTTTTATCAGAGCCGTTTAATCTTTTGATCATATGCCATAGTGAAATGCTCTTTTTCGATTAGCAACATAATAACATACAATTAGCATTTTGTCAAGTGCATTACATGGCGTTATTTGGTTTTTAATGTTTTTGTATAGATAATACGCTCTGAACCTGCCAAAAACACTCTAATTTTTATAAAATTGCTTTGCATTGCAGTACTAGACCACAGAATATACTACTGCAATTTGTATCTCAAACACTGAAATTGACTTAATCACATCTTCTTAATATTAAGCCGATAATCTCCAAATATGCGCAAGTCACTTATTTAGGATAAATATAAATTCTCCCCGTTCTAAAGACTTAGTCACATGTTCAAGTCCCGTGATATTCCTTGAAAGGCAAATGCTGCGGTTTGAGGTAAAAATATGATCCTTTAAATTACTACAAAACACTGTCTCAATAACACAACTGATAACAAATAATGCCATAATTAATTGACATCGGCATAGTTATTGAGATGAAAACAATCAAAACATCCTTGACTAGCTTATCAATTATTATCTTTGAGGCGCCCAAACCTAGAAGTTGCTTGTCCATCTGCTATTCAATATTAAATAACAATTGATACAATAAATACAAAGCATGCTATGGCAAATTTGTCAAAACACGCAAACCCGCCTTGAGAGAGCACAAACATTATTTAATAAAGATGAAGTATCAAAGGTGCCAACAAATGTTCCATCCGCATTACGCTATTGCTACTAGTAGAAAGAGGCAGTTGCAGATACTTTTTTAACTGGCATGCTCAAAACCACAATAATTGCATCGAATGTCTAAATTAGTCTTTCGTAGATTTTCGCCTTTATCGGAAATTTTGAATTGTTGATATGTTTTGTAATATTTAACAAGTACTAGATATTAATAGATTCCAACCAAATTAAAACAGGCGCATCTTGCGATCGGATTTTATTAGTATTTCTTGTGTGTTGATGAGAGCATTCGCATCGGTAAAGCATTTGTCGGCAAAGACAAATGTTGCGATTGAAGGAAATTCGATCAGCATTTCCTCAACAGATTCTAAAGTAATACATGGTTGCAAACAGATAAAGACTTTATAAGTCGGGTTCGATATGATATAACCACTCGTGCCTTTAACTGTAACTTGCTCAACTGGCAGTGTGAGAGTCAGACCGAATTTGAGCATTATTTCAAAAACCACGTCTATATCATCTCGGCCACTCACAAGATAAAAGACACTTTCCTGTATGCGATGTGCAACTTCATCCTCGTCATTAGACGGGGAGTTATCCCAAATCTTTAGATTGCTGGAATCTAAGCGAAAAACTTTAAATCCTATATCTAAATCGTTTGTGAGCGTATTCTTGTCAGCTTTGATTTTCTCTCCAGCACGTCTGATTCGCTCTTTTCCGATTTCACAAATGTTTTTGTACCCAGATTTATGTGCCTCGCTACTTTCATCTGTTAGTTCGGGAAGTTGAACCATAATGAACTTTCGATTCCCGCCATCGTCAGCATTTAATTGCATAACTGAGTGTGCGGTCGTTGCAGAACCAGAAAAGAAGTCTAATATAATGTCGTCATTTTCAGAACCTGCAAGTTTCAATAATTCAATTATTACTTCAGTGTTTTTGGGACTATCAAACGGTGTATCAACACCAGTAGGTTTTGAGGCGAGCAAATCCGACCAGTTGCTTGTCCTTAAAATTCCACTTGAAGGGGGAATCCAATGTTCTATGCCTTTGTTCATGCCTTTTCCGTTTTGACTGCGTCGAATAAATTTTTTATTTTCTCCTGTGCTATGCCAATATTCCTCAATAGACATACTTGCTGAGTATTTGTTTAAATATTCTTCAAAATTAGCAACCGCTTCTTGAGCCAACTCTTTTCGCCACTTCCATTGTCCTGTTTTAGGAAGTGCGCCTAGAACTTCGTAGCGCATTGTAGGTCTATCTGCATTATTCCAAAACCCTTTCCAATATCCTAAGAGGGACCGCTCCTCAGATGCCGATCTAAAGACAGGATCGAATTTAAACTCAGTTGACTTAGAATAAGCAAGAATGAACTCTAATCCCACATTCATAGAATGCAAACCGTTTTCCATGAACTGACGATTCAAATTTTTATCATATCGTCTTGTTGCAATAATATTTCGGAAGTTTTCCTCACCAAAAACCTCGTCACATATTTTCTTTAGATTCGCTTGTTCGTTATCATCAATAGAAATAAAAATTACACCATCCTCTCTTAGCAAGTTCCGCGCAAGTTTTAATCGAGGGTACATCATATTGAGCCAGTTTGTGTGATACCGCCCTGCCGTTTCAGGGTTCGACCTTAACGACTGCCCCGTGATCTCTTTATAATGACCTATGCTGTCGGTATAATCATCTTTATATACAAAATCATTGCCAGTGTTATAAGGTGGATCGATATAAATCATTTTGATTGAGTTAAGATAGGCGCACTGCAAAAGTTTAAGTACTTCCAAATTATCGCCCTCTATGTAAAGGTTTTCAGTCGTATCCCAGTTTTTACTCTCATCGGAACATGGACGCAGTGTCCCCATGCTCGGTTTTCTTGCTAATCGTATCGCATCCTGCTTGCCTTTCCAATTCCAAGTATAACTACCAGCGTGATCATCGACATGCTCACCCAAAAGCTCTTTTAAGCGCTCAAAGTCAATCTTCCCCTCTAATACAATTTCAGGAAAGATATTTTTTAATTGCTCGATGTTCGCTTTTGTCATGTCCATTGACCTACCGTCCATTTTATCCATTATACCCTCTTGTAGCAACAAAGAATTTATGCTACACTTTTTTATATTTTGCGGTGAATTAGACACTGTCCTTAACAGTTTCCCAGTCCTTTGCGAGTTTAAAGCTGACGTTTTGTTCTATGCCTTCGAAATGCGCTCTCCCGCAATGGATCTTAATATCCTCAGCATTTCTAAGTTGCGAGCGATCTGTGCTACCTTTTGTTTCGATGACAAAACAAAGCTTTTGTGCGCCGTCCTTTTCCATATAAACAGCCCAGTCTGGATTATATGCGCCAACGGGAGTGGATATCTTGAATTTATCGGGAATCTTAAAGAAGAGTTTGACATCGGGATCAGTGTCCAACTTTTCTGCAAAATTCTTTTCTATATCGCTTTTGTCGAAAATGATATGATCATAGACGCTATGTTCAACTTCTACTGTGCTGTCTAGGTAAGATATGATGTCGGATTCTTCCTTAAGTTCAAAAAGTTGTACGAGTGAATATTCCTGCCCTTCGATACGCGTGTATTCTATACCTTCTATTGCTATATTGTTTTTATGAAAATTGATTATTGCAGTTACACATTCGATATACTTTTGCGGGTTATTAATGAAGTCTTTGATGCGACCACTCTCTAAAATGATGCGACCAATATTCGTGCGTGGCATACTCGTATTTTCAGCTAAGATACGTATCACGTCAGGCAGTGGCGATGCTATCTCAACGGTTGTAGTACCTTCCCAAAGCTTTTGCGCTGTAACGCCTGATTTGTCGATGTTTATTTTTGCTGTTTCACGTAGCAATTTTGCTTTTTGTATCGGTTCCATCGCTATAATGTCCGAAATGCAACGGTAAATGAGTTCGTCTATTCGGATATTGATTCTATAATAAGACTTATATTTGATACGATTCCAAATCTCCATAAATTCAGGATCAGCGAATACATCGTCTTTGCGCTTTACAAAAATTCTCTCACGCGTCTGCTTAATTTCTACCTTTTTGTCAGCGGAACGTATAATGCGCAACAGTCGCTCACGTGCTCTCTCAAACCGCTCAGGCAAATCAACGGTGTCATTAGCAAGGGCATTCTTTAAGGCGCTTTTCATTTTGCCACTGTGGTCAATGTAATTTTTCTCACAGAGTCCACTCAGCAATTCACGACTGTCATCATACGTCAAAACCACGTCTCTGCCACTCTCGTCTTTATATGAAAGTCCCACAAACATACCGATGTCAAGAATTCCGAATTTTATACCCGTTTCTTGTTCGATTTCCTTTTGCAAGGTATCCGCAAACTCGGCAAAGCTTTCGCGAGCAATCACACTAAGAACATTGATTTTTTTGTCATCTATCCGTTCGCCAGTTTGGTCAACGCAAAGCCGAAGTCCGCGCCCAACCTTTTGCCTGCAGGTGAATACGGTTCGGTTTTCGATCAACGTGCAAATTTGAAATACATTCGGATTATCCCAACCTTCTTTTAGAGCGGAATGTGAGAAAATAAAACGCAGAGGAAAGTCAAAAGATAACAGCTTTTCCTTATCTTTCATAATTGCGCTGTAGGTATCGTAATCGTCTATGGTATCACCTTTAGTGTCTTTGAATTTGCCTTTTTTGTCCTTAGAGAAATAACCATCGTGGATTTCACTAGCATCGCGTTTAAAAAAGTCCTTGACCCTAGCAAACCGTGGCTGTTTAATAAGTTCACTGTAGCACTCCTCGAAAATGTGCGCGTAAATCCCTTTCGAATCGGCTTTATCGTGATCCCGATACTTTGCTACCTCATCAATGAAGAACAATGACAGCACCTTGATACCTTTGTCTAACAAGCGCAACTCTGTGTTTAAGTGCGTTTCCACCGTGCATTTAATTTGTTCTCGCTTGATGGTCATCTCGTCTATTGCGCCGATTGTGGATCCCACTACAAGCCGTTCGGTGTTAGCAAACTCGATTTCCTCAGCGCCCTCCATAGCATTAATGCTTGCCACTTGATAAGTAGCATATATGTCGCGTCCAGTCTTGTTTTCTAAAATGTCGTTTGTGTAGACACGCACTGTGTCGCGCTTGACAAGTCCATCTTTTTTCTTAAAATCCAACTCCAGGCGCGCAAATATTCTGCCACCCTTTTCCACTCCAGTTTCGAGTAGTTTTATATACGGCTTATTATAGTCGTCTATCACACTATCGTTTGCAACACATATTTGCTTGACTATCCCCATTTGATATGCGTCTACTGGTGTGAGACGATAAATTGTATTGACCTTGTCTTTATGTGTCGCTGAGTAACGCAGTTCACACAAAGGCGACAGTTTATTGATTGCCTCACGTGATTTCGGTGTTGTGTCTACGCTCTGTGGCTCGTCAATAATAAGAATCGGACGGCACTCGGCCAAATATTCGCGTGCCGATTTATCCATCTTGTCGCTTTCTTGATTGAATAGATTTTCATCTTTCTTTATAGCATCAATATTGACAATCATCACCTCTAAATTGGGTGACAGTGCATAATCGCGCACGTCTTGTCGCCGTTTAGAATTGTAAATAAAATAGTTCAGCTTTACTCCGTCATATTCTTCGGTGAAATAATCGTAAGTTATTTGAAAGCTTTTATATGCACCCTCGCGAATCGCAACGGAAGGCACAAGAATAACAAACTTAGAAAAACCGTATTGCTTGTTTAATTCATAAATCGTTTTAGTATAGACAAATGTTTTACCAGTTCCAGTTTCCATCTCAATGTTAAAACGTAGCGGGGTTTGATCGCTATTTGTGTCAAGCACGGTTAGTGGTAAAAGGTTGCGCTCTTGTACAGCTCGCATATTCGACTGAATAAGTTCTGTCGATAAACTAAGGTTGTTATCGTACCCTAAAAGATCGCCACCTGCATAGTCCTCTAAATGCAATTTTGCTATAGAAAAACTGGACTGTTTTCCTTCTTGTCCCAAAAACAAATTCGTTACGCTTTTAACTGCGTCTTCTTGAAATTGTTGTCGCTTGAATTTAAGTTTCATTGCTTCTATTTACAATTATAATGCAAGTTGCAAAATTATTGTCGCTCCTTATTTGGTTTTTTCGATCGAAATTAATAATTTGTTTAATACTACATAGTCATCAAGGTTGCTTATATATTTTACTTCATCTATATAAGTTGTGGCAAACAATAATTCAATTATGTCTTTTTTCTGCGCTTGTAGCGCACTTTGCATCGCAAATCCAAGTTCCATGCCGAATATAAATTAGCATCAAAATGGCGATATAACAGTCTTTCACAGTAGGATATCCTATCCCCCCTTTATACGCATGACAAATATATGCTGATTGACCTTTCTTACTACATCTGAAATAATGGCATAAAGTTTGCGAAATGCCTCAGGGTTTATTCTAATGCCGACACGACTAGTCGAGAGAAGCTTTCTACAAGTTGCGTCAGATCCTTTTGCCTTATAATACTCTCCTTCAAGCGATGGTATTGTTTACGCATAACAGCCATTACAAACGTAAGGCGGTTTAAGTAAGCGTGGGCAAGCTGCGATATCGCGCTTGTTACATTTTTTGCTATATGGTTTACCAGTTGATGTTCTTAACGAACATATTTAATCTTTGTGCATGACCGTGTAGTGCTTGCGCCTTGGCTAATAAAATGCACCTTTACTTCTTTTGCCACAGTAGAATGATCTTTATCAATCTCAGTTGCGATAGTTCTGAATAACGAATTATAAGTAAGAACGCTGAAACATTAAAACAAAATGTCACTACATGAGAGGATTTCTACATGGTTTTAACACTCCTCCCCCGAAAAAATACATTTCATCTTTGAGGAGTAAACTGGAAGTACTTTGTCATTTTACAAAAATAACACTATGTTTATCAATCTATTAAAAGTAACCAAACTTGCACTTTTCAAATTTCTCCAAATCGATTTTAGGTTTAGCGAGATTAAAAAATCTAATCAATCTTTAATTAAAATTACAGAAAGTTTATTAAAAAGACAAATGGCTTCAAAATCTTTGCATCAAAGTACTATAATGCAAGTTATAGCAATCTATTGACGATCTGGCACAATTTAATAAAAATATTGCATTTTGGGCATTTGTAATGTATAATCTTCTTGACAAAACATATATTGTCAAGCAAATTAAGCGTGGAGGTTTCTATGAAATCTTTAGTTAAAAAAAATAAGCTAACTGTTATTGTTATACTTTTTGCATTGATTCTTAGTTTTGTGTTTGCCAACAACGCCTTAACTGCATTTGCATACAGTGAAGAAAATTATGAAGATGCGGGTATTAATTTTCTGAAATCACAGTATGAAATGAAAGGATTAGAATACAATAGTCTTATTGTAGCAGACGCTATTAATTTGTATGATAATGGAGAAGATGTAATTGCCAAACTCTTGATTCTTGATCGTGACGGAGAATTGGATTATGTTATCTTGGATTTCACAATCGATAAAATCAATGGTTTTGGGATTAACGAGTTTGATTATTTGCAAAATTTTTATGGCAAAGGGCATATTTATTATGCTGGTCAACTTAATTTTGCATATATACAAGATGAGCAATATTTTGATCTCAATGGCGACATTTTAGATAAAAATGCTTTTCTAGATGAAATGCAAGTCTTTAAATTATCCGCTCCAGCAGTTGAGAGTGGTTTTGACGGCATCTTAAGTTGGAACAATATACTCACCAGGCATTCTTCAATCTGTAATAGTGATTGGCTTTACATAACAGGTTTTTATTGGAATGGTCTAAGATCAAACTCTAACGGTATAACAGCAAGTTATTTTGATCAAGCCACTTTTAATCTTGAATATAATAGACTTCATCCAGGATCTGATATGAGAGGTACATGCGGCCCTACTGCGATGACTAATATGGTTGTATATTTTCAATGGTTAGGGTTTAATGCACTCGTGGGTGGAACTCCATATAACACCTTTATATGGTTTGCTAACAATGTCGATTGGTTTAACTGGGGAAACCCAAATGTGAAAATTAATTTGTGGCAAAACACAAAAAACTCATTTGTTAATTATGCTCACAATAGAGGATATAGTTATTACATGACTACTTACAACAATCCTAGTTTCAATGATTTTAAAACTCAAGTAAAAAATGGCACACCTATATATACATACCTATCTGCTAATGAAAAGAGTGGATCTTCATGGGCACATGCCGTAGTGACTGTGGGATACGAACAGTTCACACACACCTATCAAGTTAATAAAAGATGGTGGCTTTTTGGTTGGCACGACAACTGGGTAACAATGCAAGAAAATTATTATTATTTAAGATGTATTGATGGTTGGCCCACTTCAAATTCTGCTCATTTTGTTGATTTTAATAATTTTTATGCCAGCGTAATGGCTGCAGCATTTAAATTAGCATAGAGGAGTTGTATGTATGAATGATATAAAAAATAGAAAAATGATTGTTTTTTTATCAGGTGCGAGTGCGCTGGTAATAATTGGTGTGTTAGTGTTGTCCTTTTATTTAACCAGAATGAATTTTACTAAAGAACACAAAATCACTGATTTTCAAAAGTTTAAGCATATTGAAAACATTCCAGACTCAATAGTCGTAACTTTCAAGGATGAATATGATGGAACTTTTGAAATTAGCAACGTGGCGCAAATTAAAGAAATTCATGATTTGTTACTTGCTCGCATTTATGTCAGAGCCGACCCGCCAGCACCTGGCACAAATTGCCATATGAAATTTGTATATAGTGATGGGAAAACAATCTCTCTTGGCACTAGAATTTTAACGGTGAAAAACAAGCATTATGTTCCCTCAAAATACGATTCGCTAGATTATATTTTACAAACCATCGGACTAGCCGAGGGCAAATTGATAGAGAGGATAATTCAATAGAATGCGCTCTATGCTTGTTTTAGATGAAACACTCAGCAAAATTTAAGACAGCTTTGAGTAGCAAGCTTAAACTGCAAGTTGTCTGCTCTGACACCTCTAAAGTAGATACACTAAAAAATAAACCTGTAAAACTTCGGAGGCATTTTATATGTGAAAGAGAAAACATCGTATATGTATTATAAAACTTTGTCCCCCTCCCACCTTGCTACTAGACTTAAGTCCAGTATTGCGGTTGGCAAATGATATTGTGGCTTTTTAGGTGGTGCGACTGGGTAAGCCTGCAAGAGAATTATTATTTAAGATGTATTGATGGTTGGAATGCTTCCAATTCTGGTCATTTTGTTTACTTTAATAATTCTTATGGCAACGTAATGGCTGTAGCATTTAAATTAGCGTAGTGGAGTTGTATGTATGAATGATATAAAAAAAAGAAAAATAATTGTTTTTCTATCAGGTGCGAGTGCGCTGGTAATAATTGGAGTGTTGGTGTTGACCTTCTATTTAACCAGGATGGATTTTACTAAAGAACACAAAATCACTGATTTTCAAGAGTTTAAACATATTGAAAGCATTCCAGACTCAATAGTCGTAACTTTCGCGGATGAATATTATGGAACTTTTGAAATTAGCGACATGGCGCAAATTAAAGAAATTCATGATTTGGTACTAGCTCGCATTTATGTCAGATACGACCAGCTACCACCACCTGGCACAAATCGCTATATGGAATTTGTATATAGTGATGGAAAAAGAATCACTCTGAGCACTGGGGTTTTAACAGTAAAAAACAAAAATTATGTTCCCTCAAAAGACGACTCGCTAGATTCTATTTTACAAACCATCGGACTAGCCGAGGGCAAATTAACAGGGAGATAATCCGATAGAATGCGCTCTATGCTTGTGTTTAGAAGAAACACTCAGTAAAATTTAAGACAGCTTTTAGTTGCAAGATTAAACTGCAAGTTGTCTGCTATGACAACTCTAAAGTAGATAAACTAAAAAATAAACCTGTAAAACTTCGGAGGCATTTTATATGTGAAAGAGAAAGCATCGTATAGGTATTATAAAGCTTGACCACTTCAACAATTTACAATACCAACATTTCTACGACAGTCTCACATTCACCAATGAAGAAGGTGAGCAGGATCAGGAATACCGTGTTTACAACCGTCAAGACTTTTGGGCGACGAGCAGCAACAAGCAGCTTAACTCCGTTCAGCACATCAACACCCTGCTCAAAGTCGGCGGGACGGCTGCGGACATCGTGCCAGACAATGTGCTGTTTGAGGGCGGCGCGGGTGAAACCGTCAGCAAGAAACTCCTCGAAACCGCCGACCTGCATACCATCCTGCGGTTGGCGATGGTTATTTTTACGCGCAGGGCATTAAGGCGAATGTCATCTTCTTTGAACGCAAGGCGGCGAGCAAAAACAGACAGACAAGCGAAGACTGGATTTATGATTACTGCACGTGCGTTAAGCGCACGCTGAAAAAGAATCCGCTCAAAGAGCGCGACATCGATGATTTTGTGGCTTGCTACAACCCCGAAAATCGACATAAGCGTACAGAAACTTATAGCGCGGACAATCCCGCCAGACGGTGGCTTAAGTTTACCTACGATGAGATTATATCTCGCGACAAGACGAGTCTTGACATCACTTGGCTGAAAGGCGGCGCGGATGATGACGACTGCACTCTTGCGGAGCTTCTCGAACTCATTAAGG
>JAITLB010000168.1 GCA_031278175.1 Christensenellaceae bacterium | reverse complement strand
AGATAGAGTGATCGCAAAAGCGACTAATTATTCGCGGTATGCTTTTGAAGATGAGATCGCAGCTGGTTATATCCATGGCAGATGCGGTGTGCGGATTGGCATCGTTGGTGTTGGAGTTTCTAACTCAAACCAAGTTATAACATTTAAGAATATTACATCAGTTAATATTCGTGTGCCACATGAAATAGTAGGTTGTTCAAATCCTCTTAGATCCATTTTAGATGATTTTAATAGCACCATTATAGTAGCCCCACCTTTTGCGGGCAAGACAACGTTAATTAGAGACATGACGCGCGTTATCTCAGATATAAAAGATGTCGTTGTAATCGATGAGCGTGATGAGATTGCTGGATGTGGTTGCTTCAGATTAGGCAAATATTGTGACTTGATCGCAACAGTTACTAAAGATGTAGTAACAGAGGGCATCATTAGGGCGATGTCACCTGAGATAGTAGTGATGGATGAATTGTTCTTAGAGCGGGATTTAAAAGTTATACAGTGCTTAACTAGTGCGGGCATTAAAATATTAGCAGCTATGCATGGTGATAGCATTAGTGTTGTAGAAAAAATAACTGGATATAAAAGCATATTTGAGTATGTTGTGGTGCTATGTAATAAGCCGAGTATAGGGAGCATAAAATCGATAACGAGGTTAAGTGCTGTTGATTAGGTGGGTTGTGGGATCTACACTATTGTGTATTGCATTTTATGTCGGCACTCAAATAGAGAAGCGTTATAAAAAGCGTGCTATATTCTATGAGGAGTTCCTTGAATTCTTGAGATTTGCAGCAAGGGAAATCAGGTATTTAAGAACCGACATGTTATCAATATTAAGTGAATTTGCTAAAAATGATAACAAGATGATCGCAATGTTGTTACTAGAAGTGAACAAACAAATAATTGCGGGCAAAAGTGTACAAGTAAAAGAGCCGATTCTTGACACTAACGAGTGCTTGCAAATCGACTCGTTTTTTCGAGACATTGCAAAATGTGACGCGGAAGATAGTATGACTCTGCTAACTAGATACGAAAGCGAGATCTGCGACAAGTCGATAATAGTTAACAAACAAAAAAAAGAGAAAGGAGAGTTGGCGAAAAAGCTCTGTATTTTATCTGGTATAGCGCTGATGATCGTAGTAATATGAGATGTCCGATGGAGTTGAGATAATATTTAAAATTGCGGGCATTGGCATATTGACAGCCGTGATAAACAACATATTAGAAAAGAGCGACAAAAAAGAGATTGCAACGCTTACGACTATAGCGGGGTTATTGATCGTATTTGCAATGGTAGTTTCCATGATGTCAGGGCTGTTTAAAGAATTGAAGACGATATTTAATCTATATTGATGATTTTAAAAGTAATAGTCTTAGCACTTATAGGCACATTAGTGGCAGGACTGCTCAAGCAAGTTAAGCCAGAGATATCTATTGTAGCAGTGATAGTCACTGGACTAATTATAATATGGACAATTCTAGGCGAAATTGTTACAATCAAGACCACGTTTTCTAAACTGTTTGAGAGTAGCAATGTAGAGGGTATATTCTCAGCTGTAATGAAAATAGTAGGGATTGGATATCTAACTGAATACGCTTCAAGCGTATGCGAAGATTACGGCACAAGCTCATTAGCTAAGAAAGTGCAATTAGCTGGTAAAGTCTGTATATTTGCCATGTCCACTTCAGCAGTAACGACCATAATGAGTGCCATAACAAAACTAGTATGAAAATAAAAGTTATTAATGGGATATTAGCTTTCGCGTGTCTAGTATGCGCACTCTTTTGTATGCACGGCAAACATGCAAATGCAGATGGTGATAAAATCGACCAATATGAGTCCGTTTCACTAGATGAGGAACTCTCACTCGGTTTAGATGCATTGTTGACCGATGGCAGTTTAGAAAAGTTTTTTTCCGAAATTGATGTCGATCATAAAGTAGTGTTAGGTGCAGGATTTAGAGATGCAGTCGAGAAAATATTGAGAGGCGAATTTGCTAGTGCTGTTGACATATTCAATTTAATTATAAAAGCCATGTTAGGTGCTATCCCAAAGCACTTAGGCAATATTGTGGTAATTGTTTCACTAGCAATCCTATACGGAATCTCTAAGAATCTAAACTCTGGGTTTGCAAAAGAGGGTGTTAATAAGGCGGTATATTATGCTATATATGCGTGCATTATTGCCATTGTTGCAGTTATAGTAAGTGACATATTTGTATCACTAAAGACAACTGTTGAAATTTCCGTTAGTGTTATAGAAATAATATTCCCTGTTCTTCTTGGGTTGGTGTCGGTTATTGGTGGGGTTACTACTGTCGCAAGTTTTAGTGCAATTACACTAACTTTTGCTGGGATAGTGTTGAAAGTTACACACTACATCGTTTTGCCTGCATTTCTTGCGGGCACAGTTTTTTCGCTAATAGGAGGGTTGTCAAAAAATACCCGCTTTGACAAGTTGGCTAGCTCGGTACGCACTGTCGCAAAATGGACAATGAGTATTACGTTTGGTGTATTAGGCACACTGTCAATTGCGCAAGGCATTGTCGGTGGTTCAATTGATGGTGTGACAATTAGGTCTATGAAATTTGCTACTCAATCGTATCTTCCTATTGTTGGCGGTTATATATCGGATGGATTTGACATCGTTGCTGCGTCTGCGGTGTTACTTAAAAATGCTGTCGGGCTTTGTATTGTAGTAGTATTGTTATTGCTGGTTATAAGACATATAGCAACGATTGCTATGACATCGCTACTGCTTAAAATTGCGGCAGGCATTATTCAACCTATTGCGGATGATGGTATAAGTGATATGTTGTACGGTGTATCTAAAAACGTATCGATAGCGATAGGGTTGAGCGTTGGTGTAGTTTTTTTGCCGATGGTAATGATTATGAGTATAGTGTGTGCATTTAACGGTGGCATATGAGTGGATGGTTGATTGCGGTAACAAGCACGGTACTTGCGACAACGCTTGTAGATATTCTACTGCCTGATGGCGAGATAAAAAAGTATGTAAAAGGCATTACATCGTTAATAGTGATAGTAGCAATTATATCACCACTGCTTACTGTAAAGAATGTATTAAACGGAGGTGTTGATGAGTTGTTTAGTGTAGATAGTGCTCTAGACACATTAGAGACTAATCAAATTAACAACTATTATTTGATGAGCACAAACGAGAGAAAGAAAAAAAACCTGGAAGATAAGGTCATTAAAGCTTTAAGCACAATTGGAATAGATGGTGCCATAGTTGTGTTGACGGGGCAGGGGTTAACTGTTACTATGAATATAGTAGCAGTTACAATAGATTTGTCAAAAGCTAGCATAAATTGCGATGACACGAATATAAATATTATTAGCGTTGTTAAAGAGATTGTTGCACAAGTGTTAGCTGTTGATGATCAAATAATAACTGTCGTACATGCAACATGATATGCATAGTATAGTGAGGAAGCGTTTTGAGTAGATTTAATATCACTAAACTCAAAGAGTTAATAAAAAAAGCTAGGGCAATAAAGAACATAGAAATAATTGTCGCAGTTAGCGTAGTGTGCGTTATTGTCCTTGTAGTGACCGCTTTTAACAAGGATAAAGGTACAACAACCGAGAGCGAGAAGAATGTTGGTGTGTCTCAAACTATTACTCTCAGTTTGGAAACAAGACTAGCCGCGATTTTATCCGAAATAGATGGAGCGGGAACAGTAAAAGTGCTGATAGCATTTGATGGCACTCCTGAGATAGTAACAGCAAATACTACCAACTCACATAAGAATACCGCATCATCTAGCACTAGTCAAACGGTGTCTGATACGGAAACGATATCGCCAATCGTTGTAAACAATAATGGAAGATCGGAATTAATAATAATAAAGGAAATAATGCCAGATATTAAAGGCGTAATAATTGTAGCAAAGGGTGCATCGAATATCAAAGTTAGATTGGAATTATTGAGAGCTGCGCAAGCAGCATTGGGCCTGGGCGCGAATATGATCGAAGTTTTCGCAATGAAATAAAAAAACAAATTGGAGGAATTATGAAACTCAAAGCAAGTAAAAAGAAGATTATAGCTCTAGCATCGATGGTGGTGCTTTTAGTTACAACTGGTGTCTTAAACTATTTTCTTAATGTAAGACAACCAATTGATGATATAGTTACACCGACTGGGGAGACAACATTGACGTTTTTTGAATCGACTAGACTAAATAGGACAGATTTAAGAAGTGAGCAAATAGCTATACTCAATGAAATTATAGAAGCTAATATTTCATCGGCTGATGTAAAAGAAGCTGAGGTGGAGTTGATTGCTATAACTAAGATGATGGAAACAGAATTATTGCTTGAAAATCTTATAATGGCTAAAGGATTTGCTGATGTTATAGTAGCAATAAGTCCTAAAATAGTCAATGTTGTTGTAGGCAAAGAAAACATGAGCGTAGAAGATGCTGCACGCATTTTTGAGGTGATAGTCTCTCAAACAGATTACGAAGCAAAAGACATACAAATTGTACCATACTCATAACGCAAAAGAGTATCGAATTTAATTAGCAAGCATAAAAACGCTTTATGAAAGAGTCTCGGCACTAGTTGCCTAGTGTAGGACAATTAAAATCTGCTAGTTAATAAATAGTGGGGATATCAAATAAGAGATCAGCATAATTAGACACCGCTTCTGGAAACAGCGTTTTCCAAAGGACACAAGTTCAGTGCCTCTAAGCAAATCGAGAGTGGAGAGGCTGGTGTAAGAAGATAGAAGAGGACTAATATGAGAAATTAAGGGCATGAATTAATTGAATAGATTAGCGGCGTAACCACTCCTGGAACATATAGCTTTTTATTTCCAGGAGTGCAATAGTGGGTTTACTTTGGTAGCAACTAGCAAAACCAGGTATAACTATTATTGGTAGCGTAGCGCAATGCGAGTAAAGTGTCTTAAACCATTTCATCTGTGGCGGGGTAAGACAAAACGCTAACTACAAAAGACAAATTACAAAAATAATTTAAAATGCTACCAGTAAAAGGACGCTTCACAGATTTTGACATGCCTTTGATCTGAAGTTAGCTTGTGGCATCACAGCGTTTTAAGTGACGCACTTGAGCTTTGTCAATTAACTATTAAATTTTTTGATTATCTAAGAGAAGGTGTAGAATATAAAGATTAATACAATATATTTTGAGTAGCACTGCCTTCATTTGACTAAACTGTTTTAAGTTTTAATGAGGCAAAAGATGCAACTTTAAATTTTAGAGTTAAGCGCTGTTAAATTTACTGCCCTCTTTCTGGGGATGTGTGTAACCCGTACACTCATCCCCAGAAAGGTGCAATTTTAAAAGTTATTGTCTGGTTACTTGCTCGTTATCGCCTCTTTTTCTATAATCAGCTAGAGCCTCTGAAAGCAATATCTCTTCGCCATTGAATATTCGTTTCATTAATTCAGTGTCGGAATCACTTCTGCTATAACTATACAAGTTAGTAAACGGTTTTAAAATTGATATTCCTATCGTGACAGTCTCAAAATCGACAGTCATCCTATTAGCTTTAGCATTATCTATTATAAGTTGCTTAAGCTTGGGTTCTATTATAATAACGATATTGACGCTAAAATTATCCAAACTCCAATATCTGACGTAACCATTATCAAACACTTGGGCATTAATTACAGGTTTTGCATTTTCAGCAAAGTCAAATTTTATTTGTGTGCCTCTGCCTATAGGTGAAGTAGCTTCTCCAAACACTTCGATTATTGCCTCTCCAATATCGACAAGTCCTTGGTTTATGAATGCTAGAAATTTTTCCATCAATTTATCAGGGTTGGTTTCTAATTTAATAGTATACACACCATCAAAGAAAGTTTTCGTTTGTGATGTAAACATCGCTGGATCAGCTAAGTCCCACTCAATAAAATCGCCTAAGAATAAATACTTTTTTGCCTCTTCGACATATTTTAGAGCGACTGCTATATAAACGTCATCTATATTCTCAATTTTACCTTGTTTTCTTATTTCTTCTTCAACTAACGCTGTGTAATACGGTTGGTTAAATGTTGCTATTGCTTGCCCTGTGCTTTTATCCACGTAAGTATCTTCAATATCAGCACCAGTAAATTGCAGATAATCTGTGTCACCCTCGTAATACGCTGCACCACTTAGCGGATTGTCGAGGATTAGATCCATAAGATCTTCGAATTTTAAACCTATATTCATGGTGATCAATGCCGCATTGAGTATTAAATCGATATTCGGGAGATTAAACATAGCGGCAAGAGCGGAATTATTGGGGTCGTTTGTCAAATAAGAGTTTATAATACCGATAGCATGTCCAAGTTCTTCCTCAGAAATGTTTGTATTATCATATATCAACTTAGCCTCAGTATGGTTGGAAAGAGTATAGACATTATGAAGAAGACCGGCAATGACACTAAACAGAAAATCATTAGATGAACGCAGTGCTGATTCTGCAATTTCGAGCAAGTTCGTGAGATCTACTTTGAAATCACCTTTGAGAAGTTTTGCCCGGTTTTCTAGTTGTGTCCAATTAGCAATGCCCGTTTGCAAAATCTGAAGAGGTGTCATCGAATCATTAACACCTTTGGCAGCTGTAAATGATGGGCGTGTTCCAAATGCTCCATAACTAATATTTGAAAAGCTTATCCCTACTACAGAACCATAATATCCGCCTGATGATGTTATAGAATTTCCTGAAACATTGACATTTTGTATAAAACCGTTATCTATGCCACACAGTGGCGCAATAAAGTTAACACCTGATATTGTGCTTTTTGTGATTGTAACATTATCGATGGTGCCGTTATTTATGCCACAGAGTACAGCAACATTATTTGAACCACTTGCATTTGCTCTAAGTAACGTGATATTTTTTATTGTGCCATTGTTAACACCGAAAAGACCTACGTTATCCTCGCCACTAATTCTGAAATTATCTAATGTTGCATTACTACCATCTGGCAATTGACCGTCAATAGTGTGGTTGAATTCAGGTATGTATGTATTTTCAATTACGTCAAAGGAAGCTTCCAATTTGAATGCGAGTGGAATAGTGGAGTTTGCTACTTGATTAATATTATTTAATTGTGTAGCATTTGTAATTGAATACGAAGGTTTGTTACCATCGACCACTGAGTATCTAGCAAAGAGACGAATATCGTAAGTAGCTACACCTTTTTTTGCTTTAATCTCGACATTTTCGTGTTTTACAGTATGCCCGTACCGGGTTATGATTACACTCTCGTAGACACCTGACTTGAATTCCTCTATATTTGTTATGCCAGTAGATGATAATACTGTATCATACGAGAAGTTGTCATTATCGCTTAAGTTGTTGTTGAACGTGATTGAAATATAACCGCCAGATTCAGTTTGTGGTGTTTGGTCAGAGAGAATCTCAATTGAAACTTTTTTGGCATCATTGCATGCTACTAGTGCTGTTATAATTGCAAGTGCAAAACAGACAACCAATATGAGCAACAAAGCCCTATTGTTTTTTTTCATACAAATGTCTCCTGCGGTGCTGATACTCTAGATTTCATGACCCAATATATTTCAAGGAAATTGGATCGTGAGCAAAAATATAGGCACTATAATATAATATACTATAAATAGTGGCATTTTGTAAAGACTATTACTTAAAATATTGAATTTAGTGTATTGCAAGTGTAAAAATTTTCTGATATTATATTATATATGAAGATTATTTATCATCCTCGACCAGATGCATCTAGAAAACGGTTTAGATCTTTAGATGGTGAATGGTTATGTGAAGTGTCAAAATCTAACGCAGAACATACGCGCTATATTAATGGCGATCTCATTGATCGCGCAACGGTTCCAAATATTATCTACTTGCATAGTGATAATGAGACCCCTGATGACAAACTAGGTGTTTGGTATAAACGCGAGTTTTGGCTAGAAGAAAATGATTTATGCGGGCAAATACTGCTAAACTTTTTAGGTGTCTCTGAAAGTGCTAATATATATATAAACGATATTCCAATAGCAACGCATACACTAGCGCAAACACCATTTTCAACGGACATAACAAGCGTTGTACATGCGGGTTCTAATAAACTAGTAGTAAATGCCTTTAGAAACCGTGATGGCACACTTAACCCTAATTATCGATTTTTAGGGATTTGGCGCTCAGTTTGGTTAGAATTTACAAATGGTGCATATTTGACGCAACTGAGAACAAATGTTCGCAATGATGGCGCATCGTTTTTAATGTCGGGCGCAACAGTTGGAACAAGCGGTTCGCTGATAATTGATGTGTCTAGCGATGGCCGTCGCATCTCCACGCAGAAATACACTGGCATTTCAGGTAAATTCACTTTGTCTTTGCCATTAAAAGAACCTGTCATGATGTGGTCCCCACAAATGCCTAGAATATATGACTTGAAGTATAAACTGATTGACAAAGATGGACGTGTTTTAGATGAAATAGATTCTTATTTTGCATTTAGACCGTTGCAATTTGATAAAGGTGCTATATATGTCGGTGGAAGGAAAACTCCAATTAGGGCAATATCTATAAACGAGAAGATCTTTGACGATAACACTGGTCACTTAGAAACGCGCGCAAAAAAAATGTTTGCTCTAACTATATCTATGGGTTTTAACGCTATAGTAGTGCCAATATCAAGTCTTTCTCCTATAGCCCGGTATTGTGCCGATAAATTGGGTATTATGATATTTGAAAATGGCATGTGGCATGGTTTGAATCTAAATATGCCAGGTGTTTTAAAAGATATAGCTAACCAAATAAGTGGAATTGCTGCTTTTGAAGCATGTTCGCCGTCTGTTATAGCACGTGACACACTAGGCGAATTTCATGGCAGTGAGGTATATACAAAATATTTATACGACATAGTTAAGTTTGCCGCTCCGAATACTGCTGTAATTTCGGGTGGTGGTTTGATACAAACATGCGATATCGCAGAATACCGAGCAGATTGTTATGATCCTAATGGTGTTTTAAATTTGCTACTAGGTGACTATCACACTAAGATTGGGCGAGACAAAAAACATGCATCAAACAAAATCGTGCAGCAATTGCCAAAAAACATCGAGAACATACCTAAGTTGTTAACGCATTTTAATTGTGGAATACCGCCGCATCGAAACATTAAAGGTGAATACGATTTTATAAAAAGATATGCAGGAGTGCTTAGGGCAGTGTCTTCAGCTGGTGCAGCTGGATTTATTTTTGACACGCTAATAGATGACGCGAATTTTGAGATTGGACTTTTTGATGCAGAGCTCACACCCAAATTGAGCCTGTCTTGCGCTGAAGCGATAAAGCGTCTCAACAAAAGTTAGAATAAAAAGCAGAGAAGGTGAAATAGATAAGTGAAAAGTAGATTGTTTTGTGCTAACTCATCCGATGCGGCGATGCATACGATAATAAGAGTATTAGGGAAAACTAGACTAGAAGATATTTTAGCAAAGCGTGAAATGCAATACACTCTTATAGTCCCAAATCGTTTTGCGATGACTGCTGAACGCGAGATATTTGATATGTTAGATTTGCCAGGTGCTGCTGACATAGATGTTGCACCATTTTCATGGTTAGCAATCAATTTGCTCAAGTCGGGTCCTAAAAGGCGGTGCTTGACACATGAAACTGCGACATTAGTCCTTAAGCGTGTCATAGATAGCGTCAAAGGCGATTTAAGAAGATACGCAAGAGCGGCAGATAGTTCAGGATTTGCTAAAGAGACTTTTGATGTAATTAACTCAGTACGAAGTTGTGGGTATACCACTGATGACCTGTATTTAGCAGCTGAGAAGGTAGGCGGTTTATCTATTGCATCTAAAATTAGAGACATAGCGCGGATTTGCGAAGGATATGAACAGGCTTTAGTCAATATTGATGATTCAATTACACGATTAGATAGGCTAGCTAGAGAAATCAAAAATATTCCTAGTGTAGTTAACACTCGATATTATGTAGCATGTTTTAACAAATTTTCCGCAAAAGAGAAAAGGATATTGAGGGAGTTAATTCAATATGCGCCAAGTCTTGATATCGCAACAGCAACGGATAACGGTGGAAAAAATAGAACACTGTATCCTATAGGTTTTGCTGGGGAAATAGAGAGCATCTCCGAAGAAGCTGGTGTTGAGACAGATATGGTTATTGTAAAAGAGCAAATGATAGAACCGTTTGCTACGATAAATTCCGAACTCTTTGCGTTTTCTGGTAAAACTTGCGAGACTAACACCGAAAATGTTATAGTTTATCGTGAAAATACTATATATGACGAGGCGAATTTTGTAGCATGTGAAATAGCTTGGTTGGTAAAACACAAGCAATATAGATATAAAGACATAGCAATAATAAATTGCAATCCAGCATTTGTTGATATTTTAACTAGTATTTTGAATCGGTATAAGATTCCATTTTTTGCTGATATCAAATATCCACTATCAAATTCGATCGCTGTAAATTATCTTCTTGCGGCACTTGACGCACGAGCTTTTGAATACAGACGTGACAAAGTATTAAGGTTGATAAAATCATCTGCATTTGGTATTAGTGTAGAAGAATCTTGCGCGTTTGAGAATTATGTTATTAAGTACAATGTGACACATAATGGCTTTTCTAAACCATTTGAATATGGAGACACGGCAATCGCTGAAAAAGTGAGAGCGATGCTATTTAAGCGCGTTCCAGCTAAAGGCATCGAGGGCGGAAAATGCAAGGCAGTCGACTTCATAAAATATTGTAGACGCATTATAGACATCGGCGATTCTGGAAATAAAACACCGTTTTGCAGATCTTACGACCAGGCTATAGAAGAAATTGTAGATGTCCGATTATCAGCAGTCAATAGTAAGGCACTAGGCAGACTTAATACTATTTTGGATGATATGGAAGAATTGTTGGGTGATTACACAACATCCTTTTTACTGCACATAGAAACGCTAAAATCTACAATAGCTGCAGTCCAGATCTCATTGATACCGCAATCTCTAGATAGTGTTTTTATAGGGAACATAATCGAAAGTAGGTTCAGTGGCATCAAAACAGCATTTATTACCGGCGCATCGTTCGGAATGCTTCCATCGGAACAGGGTACTTTTGCTATCTTATCGGCTACCGATTCGGATATTTTAGCTGACAATGGAATTAAATTGTATCCAGCGCCAGCAGATTTAATGAAAGAAGAAGAGTATTTATTATTAGACATAATAGCCCGCATTAAAGACAGACTCTACATCGGATATGCTACTACATTGCCAGATGGGACAGTGCAACGACCGTCAACAGCGTTTACCGAAATATGCAACATAGCAAAAATTGTGCCACACTCATATGCACAAAGGTATTCACCAGCAAGTGCGGAGTCTTCAGATCAATTAGCCGATTGTGCTGTGACACAAGAGAATGCATATTTTCAATATCTAACTGGTATGGGTAAAAGTTTCGAATATGATGAAGCGGCTAGACACAACTTCAATATTCTTTA
>JAITLB010000122.1 GCA_031278175.1 Christensenellaceae bacterium | reverse complement strand
CGACTACGGATTTGCTAACTTTCCGCTATACTGTATTAAGTTTGTAAATAATCCTATTAAAATTGAATGATATTGTTGCAAAAGATTGAATTTAAGCGGGTTGTGTGATATACTCATTTAAGTAAGTTCAATATGTACTTACACATTTACATTCTCAAATAACTATTTGGAGCTATCATGAAAGACCACGATTATAAAGCAGGCGGAGCTTATGTGAAAGACTTTGCAGCTAAGGTTATTGATAAGTTTGGCCCACGTTTGCCTGGTAGCGTTGAAGAAAACGCCGCTGCCGATTTTATGGCAGAAGAATTTTCTGCCGTCACGGAAACCGAGACTAAGGTTGAAGAATTTAAGCTTGCACCTACCGCAAGCATTGGAGCAATTCCAATACTAGGATTTATTTCTTTTCTCGTACTAGCCTTGTATTTTATCTCGCCATGGGCATCTTTGATTACAGGCATTCTTCTATTGTTCTATGCCGTTGTTCAAGTATTTATGTACACTGGCTGGTTTGATCGATTCTTTCCACAAAAGACATCTAAAAACATTTATTCTGTGCTAGATGGTGGTGAGAAAATAGACTATACTATTATCTACAGTGGGCATATGGACTCAAGTTGGAACTGGAATCTCTCCGACACTAAACGCCCACAATTATCAATTATTAAGACGATATACGGTGTTGTCGGCATACTAGCATTTATATTATTAAGTATAATAAGAATTGCTATGTACCACTTCTCATTCCCGTTTAATGGCGGTCTGCAAGATGCCGCTGACTGGGTATTTTTCTTCTTCCCATTCGTCTTTCTCCCAGGTTGCTATTGGTTATCCTCATATTTGTCTTATGATAAAAAAATCGCTTCACCAGGTGCTATGGATAATTTAACAGGTATGGGTTTGTCTTTGTTAATGGCAAAACATTATAAAGAGAATCCCGATGAATTACCAAAAAATTGTAGAATAATTATAGCTGGTATGGGTAGTGAAGAAGCAGGTTTAAAAGGTTCTTTCGCTTTTATGAAAGCTCATAAAGACGATAAAGAATTATTTATCAACCCTTATTTTGTAAACCTTGATTCATTTAGAGATTATGAGCATTTCAACGTGGTCACTGGCGATCTGTGGCTTATGAGTCATTTCTCACCAGAGCTTATTGAAATGGGCGAAGCTAGTCTTAAAGAAGCGGGATTGACACCAAAGAAAATTAAAAATCCTGTCGGCGGTTGCGATTCAACACCTATATATCGGGCTGGATATAAAACTGTCACGCTGAACGCTCAAAATCCTACAGCAACTAGTTATTACCATACCCAAAACGATAAAGTTGAAGATCTGGATCTCAACACACTTGAGAAAGCCTATGAAGTTGTAGTGAACATATCTAATAAAATTCACAACAAACACAAAGCAGATTCCTAAGTCAGTAGTTTGCACGTGTATATGCAGTGCATTTGTGTAGTGGTAGTAAGTTCGCAGCGGAAAGGTTAGTGCATAGAAATCTTAGTGCGTTCTTTGCGCACTCTGTTGTTGTATGCCTAATTGCTTATGTTCTCGCGCGTCTATTCAACAACAAACAAATGCTCGACAAACACTAAGCTATCTGCGCTTGCAATGTTATGATGAATCCCGAATTGATATAGTAGTTGCCAAACAAGGTGTCAGTTTGTGTTTTGACCTAAAACTTGCGAGAACATGCAATCAATGCAATTAAAACAAATTCAGCCTTTTGCTAGTCGCTTATAATTAGTAATTAGTAAGAGGCTGATTATTTGCGTCAACTAGATACGCACTACGACTACCACACTGTGGTTTAGCAATATGTTTGGTAATTGAGCAAGTTGCATTGCCTGAATGCTTTACACACATTGGGCATAATGTTTGACCATATCTGCTACGCAGCATAAAAGCCAGCATTTGATGTCGGATTTAGTTGGTCTAGAAATTTATATTTGAAATAGGGCATTTGCGCACTTAAATTGGCATGTTCCATAGCATTGCGATATTTCAAGTTATAGAGCAGTCGCGATAAAAATTGAGACATGTCTTACTAGATAGTTTGCAAACACAGGTCCAAAGTGCTACAATAAATTTATGCGATTACTATGTATTTGCTTGTAAAAACCTCAAATAAATGAAAACTATGCGAATTTATTTAAAAATGCGCCTTTATTGTTTGCTTTTTTTTGTTTGATGATATAATATAAATTAAAGCAGAATATATGCCAAGTTGCAAAAAGCTATTGACTATATGCTATAAAATATGTAAAATTGTTATATAGTATACTTCATATGTAGCGCATAGCTTACACTCATATCAGAAAATGGTATAATTATGTACACTAGACAAGCAAGACACACTACTTTCAAATTGACTAAATCCTGTTTTTGAATGTAGCAAATATTTATGTGCGGAGGACACTCAATGGCGGAAAAAAATTATAACGCCGAAAACATAGTCGTTCTTGAGGGATTAGAAGCCGTTCGATTACGACCAGGAATGTATATAGGCACAACTGGATCAAAAGGTTTACACCATATATTATGGGAAATTGTAGACAACGCAATGGACGAAGCTGCTAATGGTTATGCGGACGCTATTGCTGTAATAATATACCCAGATAATTCGATATCTGTAGAAGATAATGGTCGCGGTATTCCAGTTGATATAAACAAAAAGCACAAGAAAAGTGGTGTTGAACTTGTTTTTACAATTTTACACGCAGGTGGAAAGTTTGACAATGCCGAATACAAATTCAGTGGTGGTTTACACGGAGTAGGTGCTTCTGTAACAAACGCGCTTTCACAATGGTTAAATGTCGATATATACAGAGATGGCAAAGCTTACAAAATAGAGTTCCATAGTCCCAAATATGGGAAAAAAGTTAAAAGTGGTATTATTAAAACACCCTTGACTGAAGTCGGCAAAAGTAAAAAACGTGGCACAAAAGTAACATTTTTACCTGATCCCGATGTATTCGCTACAGAAGTTATTTCCTTTGAGACCGTGCGCAATAGATTGCGCGAGTTGGCTTTTTTAAATAGAAATATTACATTATCCGTTGAAGATCGTAGAGTATTAAATGATGAAGGAAAACATCCTAAGCATGTATTTTGCTATAAAGGCGGACTAGTTGACTTCATTAATTATGTCAACGAAGCAAAAACAAAACAATCCAATAAAGTAATTTATTTAGAGGGTGCTAGTGAGAATTTTGAATTGCAGATAGCAATCCAATACACTTCACACTACGGCGAGAATATCATCTCATACGTTAATAATATTCCGACAACGGACGGCGGAACACATGAAACTGGTTTCAAATCAGCTCTTACTAAATGCCTAAACGAATATGCAAGGAAAAACAATCTACTAAAAGCGAAAGACACCAACGTTATTGGTGATGATTACCGCGATGGAATGACAGCTATTTTAAGCGTAAGAATGCAAAATATACAATTTGAGGGGCAGACTAAAACTAAGCTCGGCAACCCAGAAATAAAGGGTATTGTAGAAAGTCTTACGTCAGAGCGCCTCGATTTATATTTAAATGATAATCGAAACAAAGATATAGCTTCTTTGATCGTCAAGGCTGGCATAAATGCAAGCAAGGTTCGCGAAGCAGAACGCCAAGCAAAAGACGCGCAGCGCAAGAAAAATGCTATGACAGGAGCAGTATTAGTAGGCAAATTCAGTTCTTGTACAGGAAAAAATGCTGATGTTAACGAACTGTTCATTGTAGAGGGTGATTCTGCAGGTGGCTCGACCAAGCAAGGACGTGATCGAAGTTTTCAAGCTGTTTTACCATTGCGTGGAAAGCCGTTAAATGCCGAAAAAAAGCACAAGGCGCAGATCATACAAAACGAGGAAATACGAACTATCGTTTATGCACTCGGTACAGACTACGACAGAGATTTTAATATTGCTGATTTAAAATACGATAAAGTTATTATCTTAGCAGACGCTGACCAGGATGGAGCACATATACGTGCTATACTGCTCACGTTTTTCTACAGATACATGCGACCTTTAATAGCTGAGGGGCATTTATACATAGGCATGCCGCCACTATACAAAATCGAAAAGAAAGGTGTAGTGCGCTATGCTCATGATGATAGAGAACTCGATACTATTCTCGCTGATCTTAAATCGGGTTATGTGTTGCAGAGATACAAAGGACTAGGTGAGATGAATGGCGAACAGTTATGGGACACAACACTCAATCCTAGAAAGCGGACTCTTTTGCGAGTAACTATAGATGATGCGGCTGAAGCCGATCTCGTAATTTCAACGCTTATGGGTGATGACGTAGAAATGCGTCGAACCTTTATATTTGAGCATGCAAACTTTAATAAAGTTGACGTGTTTGCAACCAAACTCGCCGAATAACACACAGCAGTACTATCAAATTTTTATTCTTAATTTATCGGAGGTTGCCGTATAATGGCAAAAAACAAAACTTCGGACTCGCTAGACAATAATTTCACTGAGCATATTATTGAGCGTCCACTTGAACGAGTACTTCCCGACTCAATGATGCCCTATAGTGAATATATAATATTAGATCGCGCTCTGCCACGTGTTGAAGACGGTCTAAAACCTGTGCAGCGAAGAATATTATACTCTATGCATGAAATGCATATGCGTCCCGACACTCCATATAAAAAATCAGCTGCCGTTGTTGGCGACTGTTTAGGAAAATATCACCCGCACGGCGATACATCTATATATGACGCAATGGTAAGAATGGCCCAAGATTTCAACATGCGCGAGACGTTAGTTGATGGGCATGGAAATTTCGGATCAATTGACGGCGACTCAGCCGCTGCTATGCGATATACCGAAGTCCGCCTTGCAAAGTTATCAATGGAATTGCTCCGAGACATCGATAAAGATACTGTAGATTGGAATAAGAACTTTGATGATACAAGAGAAGAACCAGCGATACTACCTGGTCGTTTCCCAAATCTGCTGGTAAATGGTGCATCTGGTATAGCCATAGGGCTTGCCACTAATATCCCCCCGCATAATTTAGGCGAAGTTATAGACGGATGTATAGCAATGATTGATAATCCTTTCATTACCGTAGAGGAAATGATAGGATACATTAAAGGACCAGATTTCCCTACTGCGGCTTATATGTTAGTTGATGAAAGCATCATCGAAATGTATAAAACTGGACGCGGAAAAGTTCGACAACGCGCTAAAACGACAATAGAAACCTCGGATAATAACAAGCAAGATATTGTCGTCACCGAAATACCATACAACGTAAATAAAGAGACTCTACAAAAGCGCATCTTTGAATTAAAGGAAAGTCAAAAAGAAATCCTTGGCGGAGTAACTGACGTAGTTGATGAATCAGATCGCACAGGAATGCGCATTGTAATCAAACTGAAACGCGGCGAAAATGCCGAAAAAATACTTGAATACTTATTGCAAAAAACCGATTTGGAATGTAATTTTAGCGTAAACATCGTTGCAATTGCTAGTGGAAAACCTAAGCAACTCGGTTTAATAGAGATCTTAAAGTATTATCTAGAATATCAACGCTCGGTTATATATAAGCGAAGTGTGCACGATATCGAGCTAGCACAAAAGCGCGCACATATACTTGAAGGTTTCAAGAAAATATTCCTCGATATTGACGAAGTAATTCGAATAATACGGAGATCGCCTACACGCGCCGATGCTAAGGTCGGGTTAAGCGAGCGTTTTGATTTGACACCTGAGCAGTCTGAAGCTATTTTATGCTTGCAATTAGGCAATATCAATAAGATGGACATCGATAAATTTGAAAAAGAATTAAAAGAATTATCGACTACCATTAGAAAGCTCAGCAGAATAATTCGCGATGAAAAAGAACAATATGCCGTTGTAAGAGCAGAATTGCTTGAGATAAAAGAACGATACCCCTCGCCACGTCTTACTACGATTGTCGGTGCACTTGCAGAAACAGATGCTGCAACTAGGGACTTCAATCCGACAGTTAGGACATCCAAAAGCGGTATAGTTGCTATAGATTCTACTGGAAATGTTAAATTTATGACGAGACGCAGTTATCTAGCTGGCACTCGCGATGTAACTGGTGGAGGCATCGATTCACTTACATCTTCGCTTATAAAAGTTGAACCTGATCATACAACGCTCATATTTGGGAATAAGGGGAATTGCTATAAACCAGACTTTGAAAAATTCCCTGAGAAAAAATGGAGCGACCCAGGAATGCCACTTAAAAAGTTATTCCTCGATGCCATCCCAGATGAAAAAGCTGTTGGTGTTATATCTTTCAATGAAAATGACGCTGGATCTAAGAAACTTTATTTCTATACGAGAAACGGCATAGTTTGTTGTATGCGGCTGAAAAATTGTATTGTTAATAAAGAAGTTTACGAGCTTATATCTGTTAAGGATGATGATACTCTTATTGGTGTTGAACTAGTTCAAGCAAATTCAACGGTATTCTTTGTCACATCGGATGGGTTAGCACTTAATACATTCACAGATGAATACACACCACACAATCGCGGTGCTGGAGGAATAACTGGAATTAAGCTCAACGATAACGAATACGTTGTATACGCAGGCCAAACCACAAAAGATGAAGCGGGAGAGAATTATATAGGTGATATTGCACTTGTAACTAATAAAGGTTATGCTAAGAGAACAATTGTAGGCGAATTCGAGCCGATGCAGAGAAGTCGCAAGGGTATGAAAATAATTGATCTTAAAGACGGTGAAAATGTAGTATTTGCCTCTAACGTAATAGATCCATACGAAATTGGAATCGTTACTGGCGAAGGTGACTTACAAGTCCTCGAGACCGAGCATATTCGTGTAGAAAAGCGAGAATCAAAGGGCCGTCCTATTCTTTACGGAGTTAAGCTAAAAAAATTAGTACGGCATATTAGCGAGCTGTAAAATGCCTAAGGTACTCTATGTCGATCCTAAAGGTCTTGCTGCCCGAAGTGGTATAAAGGCTGGTTACGAAATTATAGCATTCAATGATCATAAATTCATTGATGTACTTGATTACGTATATGCAGATGGACAAGATGAAGTAATCCTCACATTCAAAGTTGATTCAAGTAGTGAGACTAGGAAAATTAAAATTCACAAGCGTCGAATAGAATCAACGCTTGGCATGGAATTTGGTGAGGAGATTGAAATAAAACCACGCGTTTGCAGGAACGATTGTGTCTTTTGTTTTGTACACCAATTGCCTTGTGGTATGAGAGATTCACTATATGTCAAAGACGATGATTACCGATTATCGTTTATTAGTGGTTCTTATATAACATGCACCAATCTATCAGAATCCGATATACAGCGCATAATCGATTATAAACTGTCGCCATTATATGTATCTGTTCATGCTACTAATCATGATGTTCGTTTAAAATTACTTGGAATTAAACGTGCTCTAGACATTATGCAACTGCTTATGCGGCTTACATCTGCTGGCATTAAAATTAATGCGCAAGTTGTGTTAGTTGCTGGCATGAACGATGGCGCAATTCTTGTAGACACGCTAACCCAGTTACACGCATTAGGCGAAAATATATTAAGTGTTTCGGTTGTTCCTGTAGGACTTACACAACATCGTCCCAATCTTGATGTAATTAAACCTCTCAATAAAGCGCAAGCTCAAGAAGCCATTTCAATTGTTGAGCGGTTCTATGAAGATCATCCTTTTTTTGTATATTGTTCCGATGAAATGTATCAGCTGGCAGAACAAAGCGTCAAGGATTATGATTATTATGGTTCGTTTGATCAAATAGAAAATGGTGTAGGGCTCATCGCCAAATTGTTATACGAAATAAAAGAAGCGTGTATCGATTTAGACTCATCTCTTAAAGGACGAATTGCCATTATAACAGGTGTGTCTGGCGCACCAGTCATGAAGCAAGCAACGCAAATTATTTCATCACATGCCACAAACTTAAAATTTGATATATTCACCATTAAGAACAAGTTCTTTGGTGAGAGCGTCACCGTATCAGGTCTTGTTACTGCAAGTGATATAATAGCACAAACAAGCGATATCGATTTTGCAAATTTTGACCTTGTATTGATCCCAGCTGTCATGTTGAAAGAGTTTGAACCTGTATTTTTAGATGATATTACATTAAATGATGTGGAAAAGACGCTTAAACATGATATAATAGCGGTGCAAAATGATGGCGAAGCTTTCATAGACGCTTTGCAAAGCAATTTGATGGAGAAGATTATTCGATGAGTTCGAAAATAGTAGCTATTGTGGGTAGACCAAATGTTGGCAAATCAACATTTTTTAACCGAATGGCAGGACAACGTATAAGCATTGTGAACAATACACCAGGTGTCACCAGAGATCGAATTTACGCTGACACAGAATGGTGTGGACATGGGTTCACGCTTATCGATACTGGCGGTATCACACCACGAGGTGATGATATCATGCTAAAACATATCCGAAAACAAGCAGAATTAGCTGTTGATACCGCAGATGTAATCATATTTATGGTCGATGGTAAAGCAGGTGTATCACCCGATGATTATGAAATCGCAAACTACTTGCGCAAATCAGCAAAACCAATTGTCCTAGTTGTTAACAAAATTGATGGTAGTGATAATTCGCTAATATATGATTTCTATTCGCTCGATTTAGGCGAACCACTACCTGTTTCATCTGAACATGGATTAGGTACTGGTGATGCATTAGATGCCGTTGTAGCGCACCTCGGTGCGCGCAGCGAGCTTGAGAAGAAAGCCGATGTAACATCTATTGCCGTGCTGGGAAAACCTAATGCAGGTAAATCTTCGTTAGTTAATAAATTATTAGGGTATGAGCGTGTAATTGTTAGCGACATCGCTGGAACAACCCGCGATGCTGTTGATACTCAATTTTCATATGATGGAAAGAAATACATTCTAATTGACACCGCTGGAATACGAAAAAAAAGCAAAGTGGATGACGATGTAGAGTATTATGGTGTTGTACGTGCCCTTACCGCTCTAAAGCGTGCTGACGTTGCAATAATTGTCATGGATGCTACTGAAAATGTCTCTGAGCAAGATGTTAAAATATGCGGACTTGTTCATAATGAAGGCAAACCATCGGTTATTGCTATGAATAAATGGGATCTTATTGATAAAACCCAGGACACTACTAAAAAGTTCAATACTAGACTAGCAACACAACTTAAGTTCATGGATTACCTAAAAGCATCATATATCAGTGCACTAACAGGCAAGCGTGCAATAGGTATTTTGGAATATGCTGATGCGGCGCTAGAAAACGCTTCACGTCGCATAGCAACGGGTGTTTTAAACGATATAATAGGCGATGCAGTGTCCGTCAATGAACCACCAAATAAAAACGGTGTAAAACTTAAAATATTTTATGTAGTGCAGCCATCAGCGAACCCACCTACATTTTTGTTTTTTGTCAATGATCCAGAAATCATGCACTTTTCATACAAGCGCTACCTAGAAAATGCGATAAGAAAGGCAGTTGATTTTTCTGGTACACCTATACGTCTAATATTCCGCAAAAATGCAGATGAAAATTAATTTTAATATATAGAGGAAAATATGCTTATTACTTCCAATCAATCCAATAGTGAACTACTCAAAACTGAACAACTTGTATATGCTGAATATAAATCGGCTAATCTTAATTTAGATATGTCTAGAGGCAAACCTTGTCCAGCGCAGCTGGATCTTTCTCAAGGCATGTTTGATATATTAACATCATCTACGGTCATAAAAGGTGCTCAAGACTATAGAAATTACGGTTTGCTCGATGGTATTCCAGAATTTAAAAAAATCGTCTGTGATTTGATCAATGTGCAACCATCCGAGTTGCTATTAGGTGGCAATTCCAGTTTGAACCTAATGTATGATTCTGTGCAACGCGCCATGCAATTTGGTATTCTTGGAGGCACTCCGTTTAACAAGCAGGGTAAAATAAAGTGGCTTTGTCCTGTCCCAGGTTATGATAGACATTTTGCAATTACTGAAACATTCGGTATTGAGATGATCAACGTGCCTTTGGATGAAAATGGTCCCGATATTAATTTTATAAAAGCCCAAATAAAAGATCCAGCTGTCAAAGGGATGTGGTGTGTGCCTAAATACTCTAACCCCACTGGCATTGTTTATTCTGATTCCATCGTAGAACAGTTAGCAACTTTGAAACCCGCTGCGTCCGATTTCCGCATTTACTGGGACAATGCATACATGATTCATACACTAGAAGAACAAGATACTCCGCTTCTAAATATACTAACTATTGCAAAGCAAAACAACAATGCTGATATAGTCTATATATTTGGTTCTACGAGCAAAATAACCTTTGCTGGCGGTGGAATTGCCTTCATAGCATCAAGCGAAAAAAACATGTCGGAAATTAAAAAACGAATGTCCATGCAAACGATAGGACATGATAAAATAAATCAGTTCGCGCATTATTCATTCTTTAAGACATCAACCAATATTATTGAGCACATGCAAAAACATGCAAAAATAATTAAACCTAAATTTGATATAGTTATTAATACACTAGAAACGCTTTTAGATGCCAATATAGCAAAATGGAGCTACCCAAAAGGTGGATATTTTATTAGTTGCGACTTAGCACATGGCACAGCTAAACGCACTATCGCGTTAGCAAAAGAAGCTGGAGTCATATTTACACCAGCAGGGAGCACTTATCCATATGGCAATGATCCCCTTGATTCTAACGTAAGAATTGCGCCTACGCTACCATCTCTACAAGATTTGTCTACAGCTATGAAAGTATTCTGTGTCGCTGCAAAAATCGCCTATCTTGAAAAACACGCTTAATAAAGAGGTTCAAATATGACTCTGCAACAGCTTAAATATTTCGTTGAGGTTGCTAACAGTGGTTCTATTCGAACTGCTGCAAAGCTCTTATATATGAGTCAGCCCAGTCTTTCGCGAGCAATAAAAGAGTTGGAACATGAACTGCAAATATCACTTTTTGCTCGAACAATGGCAGGTGTTTTTCTCACTCCTGAAGGTGTAGAGTTTTCTGGTTATGCACGCCAAGTCTTAGAACAAGCCAAACTTTTAGAGCACCGTTATTTCCATAACAAACCCTCTAAAAGTTTATGCTCTATCTCAACACAACATTATGCGTTTGCCGTAAACGCATTTGTAAACATGGTTAAACAAACCGACTCTGAGGAATATAACTTTACACTACGCGAGACTCGCACTAATGAAATAATCGAAGACGTAAAAACACTGCGTAGCGAGATTGGCATATTATTTAAGAACCCCTTTAATGAAAAGGTAATAAACAAGCTTTTGCATGAAAGCGATGTCATATTTCACCATTTATTTACAGCAAAGCCTCATATATTTGTCTCATCTTCAAACCCACTAGCATCTAAAAATAATGTGGATTTAGCCGACCTAACCGATTACCCATGTATCACTTTTGAACAGGGAATTAATAACTCCTTTTATTTCTCTGAGGAAATTTTGAGCATCATGACACATAAAAAAAATATTAGTGTTAGTGATCGCGCAACGGTCTTTAATCTGCTAATAGGCTTGAACGCATACACTATATCCACAGGGATAGTAAGCTCCGATTTGAATGGCGACAACATAAAAGCTGTACCCTTAAACGTAGATGATTATATGAAAGTAGGTTATATATTAAAGTCTGGAATTATGCCTAACAAACAAGTTAGAATGTTTATTGACGAACTTAAGAAAGTCGCATCGCAAGTGTCTACAAGTAATTTAAGCACTATATAACTTACCTGCTCTTAAACCTCATTTTTTAGGTTTGATTATATTTATTTCATTCTCTGCTACAGTTGCATAGAAAATTGTTGTGTCTGCTGAATTATATTTCAAAAACTCTGCGTGGCTAGCATTACTAAGGCGCAGTCTTGTTAATTGAGTTTCACCATTTAATATACTGATGAACTCAATCACGTCATCGCCGCCGATCATCAAGTATGTCGCTCTCGAATTGCAATAATAATCAACTACACAAAATGTCGATAACTCAGTCATTATATCCAATGAACTAATACAAGTATTTTCGCCCACTAAGAATATAGATGTCTTATTATCCTGCGTGATACCTACAAGCATGCTCTCATCGCCTGCATATGCCTCAACTTTATCGGCTATGCCTAAATAATAGCATGCCCCGAGTGAAGTAAAGTACTGATTGTTATATAGCGTTATATAGGCGCAATTGTACATGTATTCCATCGCGATATATGCTATTTCGTTATTTACTAGAGATGGCATCACTGATATAAGTTTACGATCTCTAATAGTCACTATTCTCTCTATCACCAATTTCTTGTCGACAAATACAACATGATAATCATTCACATCACTGACAAATAAAATATATTCATCGCTCATTATGAATACATCTATGATTTCATCGCCTAACAAATCAATCGTGGCATCAGTTTTTTGTGATGAAAACAAATAACACTTAATGCCTCTTCCCTCTGTAAACAGTAAGAAACCATCAGTGGTCGTAAGGACTGATGCACTGTTTACTTGCTCGTTTAATTTCGTTATCAATTTACAACCTAAATCTTTATCTATTATATATACGCAAATCTCACCATGATTTTGCACCACTACTACTAAACCTTCTAGAGTAATTTGCGATGCAATGTAGCGCGGTGCATCTAATTCATCAAGCCGCAGCAGTTGCTCTATTACACCATCGTGAGACATTTTAATAACTACAACTGTCAGCTTATCAGTATTAAAATCACCACCATCCGAGAACGCAGATGCCACAATTAATATGCCTCCCGAAATATTATGCACCTTGTTTAATTCTATCGTTCCGTTTACCTCTATTTTCTGCTCAAATTCGTACCTTGCACTTTTTATGGGTTGCTTAGGGTATCTTTCAAATAATTCCATTTTATCAACAGTGGCATTATTGCTTTCTGAAACGCTATCTGACATCTCGGTTGGTATGTCACTAATGCTAGCATTAGTTGGTGTTGTAAATATTCCTGTTCCATCTTTTCCGCCAGCGATAAGCGCGAGGACTGCGATAGTAACTAATAATATTGCAGCAATTATTTTAGGAGCATGTTTTTGCATTTACACCTCTATCATAGTTGCACTATTATAAATCACGAAAACACATTTAAATAAATCCACGCAAAATTAGACGTAACAAGACAAATTGCAACACTCATCCAAATCATTTTTACCATCTTTCCTACCCTCAGCGAAAATGCATATGCATTTTCATCTTGTGCTCTGATTTATAATATCAAAATGTTCTAGCAGTATCAATATATCACAAACATTATGCAAGAATGTTCGACTAAAGCAATGCAGACTTGTTTAGTTTAGGTGTGCATTTCAGCAAAATTAAGCACCCGTAATGATCGTATCTATACATTCAAATACACCAAAATTTAAAGTTGACTATGCAAACAAATGAGAATAAATGGATCACGAAGATGAAATATATGTTTTGTCTCTGAGTGTGCATATTAAATTGAGAGCTAAAGTAATGTTCACTTTAGTAAAATATAGGACTAAATATAGATAATCTAACGACATTTAACCTAATAACTTTCTCGCACTGCTTAGGAAGAATTTAAGTTATATGGATTCATGTAGAGGATGAAAGCGCAAGTTATCGATCCTTGTGGACCTCTTATGTTGATAATCTTTTTCATATTTGCTTGCATGAATATCCAATCTAATAAAAGACATTGTGTCCGCAACTTGGTCGAATTGTTTTTTGCCATTCAATATTCTAGAGGTGAGTTAGAATTATTGAATCCTATAAATCATTAAATAATTTGTCAGGATATGGATGACTTTCAATAATTAATTTGACCTGCTTTTAATTATGTCACGATATGAAAACCTTCCATATATGTAACCCATAATAAACAGGTCACTTATAACTTCGCTTAAAGTGGTATGAGCATACGTTTTCCCGCCCACATTACAACTTGGTTAGTACACGGACGGAATTTCAAGTTTAATCAGTATGTCGCGCCACTCGGTTAACTCCTCTACCCGCTTATTACTTGTTTGCTCGACCGCTGTCCACGAAAGTATACATGTAGTCGTACTCACGTATGAATGACTGCGTCTCGCGCGAAAGCCCGATATGATCTGCATCGGTCATCTCTTTCATGAATTCAAAAAAGCCCGCTTTTAACAAATATGCCTTTGCGATGACCTCTAACCGCTTCCTCGATGGCGGTTTCAGTTTCCCCCTTTTCGATTGCCACAAGTACGAAACAACGTACGGGATTATCCTCGCCACACCTCATAGTGTCAGCTCTCGGCTCACGTTTTATTGTTATGAACTTTCCGAACGTCAAGGCGCGGTACTCCGTTATCGTTGCATCGCACTCCGCCTTGCGATCCATCGGGTTTTCGCTGTCACATTAGTCTCCCTTATGGTCAATGTGAACCGCGCTATATATTATACTCATTTAAACGGCTTTATCAATTGTCTTTACGGGATTTCTTTGTAAACTTATATAGAGCGCTTTTCGAGGGGGGCTTATTTCCCGAGCGAAAGGCTAAAATTTAACCGACAATTTTTACTGCGTCAATCGGCTTCATCTTTATGATTTTTAAAAGCGGTGCAAGACTTCCGATAGTGATAATCAAGGCATTGCCTAGTGTCGCTATAATAAATGTAAGCGGCACCGCCGTTAAAACGCTTATTGTATTTACAAAGGTTTTCGTCAATTGCGCGTTGAGGACGGCAATCCCTGCAAAAGATAAGACTATCGAAAAGACAAGACTAATTAAAAATACCGCCGCGCCCTCGAAAATGAAGATTTTTGCCGCATCGATTCCTCGTGCGCCCATACTACGCAAAATTCCGATTTCCTTTTGCTTGCTTGCAACGGATACGGATATAAAATTCAGCATTAACATCATCACGAAAAAAAACAGTACAAAGCTAACCCCGCTCAAAATATTAGAAAGCATTGAAAATAATAAATCCATCGTTTCAATTTCAGCAGAGGCATATGTCAAATAACTTATGTTTTCACCATCCAAAAATTTTAGTAATGTTTTTTGCTCTTTTACTCCGCCATGAAGCGGCAGATAGGCATTGGTGATAACAAGCCCTTTTTCTATAAATGCATTTTTTGTGGCGGAATTTGCAATAAACATGCCGTCTAATTGCGCAATTATTTCCGCCGCGCCAGGAATAAGCCCTAAATCTATGCCATCGTTAAAGACACCTACTATTTTTAAGTTTGCGAAAGATACCTCGCGCGAGGCATCTAACAAGGTTAAATTAAACCTAAACTCTTCAAAATCGGCGGCAACAACGTTGGCAAAAGTGTAAAGTTGCTCGTAGTTTTCGTCCAACTCATTTTTTTGAAGCAATCCATCTAATAAAGTTTTGGATATTATGATTTCATTGTCTTGTAGTTCGGTTTGCGCGTTATACCCCGTTTTGTATACAACTGGCAACAACGATGACAACATCGGAAGTCCCACTGCCTCGGACAAATCATCAGCTTTTGTAACGCTCGTGACCGTTAGATTATAATTCAAATAATCTTCGCCGATTTCGAAGTAACCGCTTGTGGGGACAGTGGTGCTTTCTCTCGTCAAACTGTACAGCGCATTTTTTACTGTCAATGCAGCCGCATAACTATTGGAGAGATTGAACCTATATTCCGCATTCCTCTCTTCCGCAAATGCTGTATCCTTGTAGTCGGTAGAAAATATGCCGACAATTTTCAATGTCAAACCGCTATAATTAACGGTAGCCCCGAGTAGTCCCTCATATCCCGTGTTGGGATATACCGTTACACTGTCAAACCGACCGCCGAAAAACATAATACTGTCGGCTGTATAGTCGGATATAAGGATCTCAACCGCTTCTTCGTTTAAGGTCGGATAATTTCCTGCAAGCAATTTCGCGTTATAAAAGCCTTTTAGCGTATTTTCCGTTATATCTTCTGCACTTTCTACAACCGCGCTTATTTCACTTTTGAAAATTTTCTCATTATTAGACAGCGCGTCAAAATTCACAGCGGAATACGGCTTAATCTCTATCCCGCATGCGTAGGCAGAAAAAGGATTAGCATACGCGTTTTCGATTTTTTTAAGTGATTCTTTGTCTAATTCGATGGGTACATTTACTTGGTCGCCGTTAAAATCAGTTTCAACTCGGTTTTTTATAAGCGACAATGTACTTATATCTAAATTCCTATATGTGTTTACAGACGCGGTATGATAATTATAATTGCGCATAGTATCCGCAAGACAAAATACTGTAAGCGCGACAATAGATAAAAAACACATAAAGATAAATCGTATTTTTGCATTTTTATATTGGAAAGTCCCATTTTTAGAGCGCACAAAAACGGAAATTTTGTTTTTGCGGGTTTGAAAACCTCAGCGTTTTCTTTGTCTGCAAGTTCCGTTTTACTAAATGCTTCGTCTACTTTTTTTTGGTATTCGGCTTTTGCTGCCGCAATATCCACTTGTGCGTTTTTCGTTAAATCCGAAACGATTTCGCCATCCGACAGCGTAATTACACGGTCACCATAAACCACCGCGTTTTCTGCATCGTGACTAATAATGACCACCAAGCGTGACTTTGACAGTTCCTTGAACAGCTCGAAAATCTGCTTGCCTGTTTGCGCATCAAGACTGCCTGTCGGCTCGTCCGCAAACACAATTTTAGGGTTTTTAATCAATGCGCGCGCAATCGATACCCGTTGCCGTTGCCCGCCAGACAACTCGTAAGGCTTACGCTCTCCGTAACCATCTAACCCCACAAGTTTTAACGCGCCGTCTAATTCTTGCGTTGTCGGAACACCGCCTTGTAGTTCGCAAGAAAGCGAAATATTTTGACTAACGTTTAACTCATCGATAATGCCGAACTCTTGAAAAATATATCCGACATAGGTGTTTCGGTATCCGTCAAAATCGCCTTGCTTAAAATCTGCACTCGATTTGCCGTTGATAACTATCGCGCCGCTACTCGCCTCGTCCATTCCGCTCGCGATATTTAAGAGCGTACTCTTGCCACTTCCGCTTTTTCCGCACACGAAAACAAGTCCCTTGTCGCGAAAAACAAGCGACACGTTGTTGAGCGCACGGCATTCCTCGCCGCGCTTTGATTTGTAGATCTTAGCAATGTTTTTTAG
>JAITLB010000115.1 GCA_031278175.1 Christensenellaceae bacterium | reverse complement strand
TAAGCCAAGGAATAATTATGGATGTATCCAGTCCTCCAGAATATGCGAGAACTATTTTTTTTGGTGTTTTACTTTCTATCATTAGAAATTCTCCTGTATTAGAGTCGTTATGCATAATAAATATTAATTATACTTGAAAACTAGCAAATGTCAAGCATAATATATTACAATTTTTCATCAGTTATATCAGACCATAATTCGCCACGCGTTTTGAAACAAAAAGTTGCCAAATCTAAGCATTGCAAAAATCTAGCATGCCTTTAAAATGTTCTAGGTTCCAGCCAAATCTGCTTTTAGATGGCATCGGATCTTGTTTTATAATATATGCGGTCATCGTTAGTTTACCTATTGCTCTATAAATAGGCAATATCATAAGATTCAAGGGGTGCGCCTCTATTGCACTTTGTCAAACATGATAAAGAAAAATCCGAGATAGAAAGCAAGCGAAAAAAATGTCGCATTAATTCAATATCTATATTGACGTATTGCGCATTAGGTGATATAATTTGTAATGTAGCAAACGTATCTTTTGTTTCATAGCGTCATTTGTTTAAGACATGTCTTTATTTCTCATCAAAAGCAAGTGCGTTTAATTACTAACTAGTTGGAGACCAATATGAATAAAATAGCAGTTTATGGTGCAGGTTCAATAGGAACTGTTCTCGGTGCATTTATGGCACGAGCAGGGTTACCTGTTGATTTGATTTGTCGAAACAAAGCGCATGTCGCAGCTCTCAAAGAAAATGGTGCGATCATAGAAGGCACCACTCATTTTACAATAAAAGTAAATGCATTAGAACCAGATGAAATGACGGACACTTATGACATAATTTTCCTTGCCACTAAAACAATCGGTAACAACGAGACGGTCGAAAAACTAAAAACTGTGTTAGCACCTGACGGTGTGCTTTGCACAATACAAAATGGACTACCTGAGTACGATATAGCAAACATTGTCGGTGAAAATAGAACTTTAGGTTGCGCTATTGCGTGGGGTGCTGAGCTTGTGTCACCTGGACATTGCAAATTGACATCAGCGCCAGATGCATGCACGTTCTCCTTAGGCGCAATAACAGACAATATGTCGAGCAAAATATCAGCTGTAAAGAAACTCTTGGAAACAATGGGACCTGTCGATGCTGATGATAACTTTATAGGAGCTAGATGGTCAAAACTATTAATAAATGCAGCTTTTTCGGGGTTATCGGCAGTAACGGGCAATAATTTTGGTGAGATATCGGACAACAAGAAAAGTAGACTGTACGCTCAATATATCATAAAAGAGTGCATAGCAGTAGGACACGCTAATTCTGTAAAATTTGCAAAAGTGCAAGGCAAAGACATTGTTAAATTGTTAAATTTCTCAACCAAAATTAAGAGAAGAATTTCTTTTGCGATTATTCCAATTGCTATCAAAAAACATCGCTCAATAACCGCAAGTATGTTGCACGATCTTAAAAAGGGCAAACCATGCGAAATAGACGCAATAAACGGTGCAGTTTCAAAAACAGGGAAACGCTTGGGAGTACCAACACCCTATAATGACGCTGTGGTTTCAATAGTAAAAAGAATCGAGAAAGGCGAATTAATGCCCTCAACAAAGAATTTAGACGAGCTAGCACATATAGTGCCTGCATTATACTTCTTTAAATAGTTAGAGCGAGGTCGTCTATGAAAAGAACAATGCATGAAGTGACAAAAGAACAACCACTTCTAGAAAACGGGACAATTAAAGAACCTGGGTGGGCCAAAAATCCTGTCTGGCAATATTCAAGGGCTGCTATAACAGCGCCAAAAACCCGCATTAAGGAATGGGATTGTTATATAGTTACAAATTCCAAATATTCATTTTCCGCTATTATTTCGGACTGTGCTGTTTGCGGTCTTATAACTGCCGATATAGTGAGCTTTGAAAACAAAAAGTATCACTCACAACCCAAAATAACTCTTTTCCCAATGGGGAAATATAATATGCCTGAATCTAGTTTGCATGGCAATATTAAACGCAAAATCGGGAGAGGCGAATCTGAGTTTATAGTAGACGGTAAAACTCGATATTTAAAAGGCGCATTCCCCAAATTTACTAGAAATAACGAAAACTTGATTTTCGATATTAAACTAGATGAAGTATGCCCCGACACTATGACTATAGCCACACCATTTGAAAACCCCAATAGGTTTTACTATAATCGAAAAATCAACCTTATGCGGGTCTCAGGATCTGTTAAGCTAGGACAAAACGAAATCGTTTTTGATCCAAATGACTCTTTTTCCACATTGGATTGGGGGCGTGGGGTTTGGCCATACAAATGCACTTGGTATTGGAGCAGTCTTAATGCTCAACTTGAGGACGGCGATTTATTTGGTTGGAATTTGGGTTATGGTTTTGGCAATACAACGGCTGCTAGTGAAAACGTGCTATATTACAATGGAACTGCTCACAAGTTAGATGATGTTACCTTTGAGATCCCTATCAAAGGACGCTCAGTCGATTTTATGTCAAAATGGCACATACTCTCATCCGATGGCAGACTCGATGTCTACCTCGAACCTATTGTGGACAAAATAAACCCTCTCAACCTAGGCATAATTGCGATGATAGGGCATCAAGTCTTTGGCAAGTTTTCTGGCTTTGCGATACTAGATGATGGTTCAAAAATAGAACTAAAAGGGTTAATAGGCTTTGCTGAAAAAGTTTGCAATAAATGGTAGAAGGCCCGCCTGTATCGGCATTCTCTTATTTGTGCTACTACACTAACCGTGAGCTTAAT
>JAITLB010000068.1 GCA_031278175.1 Christensenellaceae bacterium | reverse complement strand
ATATCCCTCTAAAATTTGGCTCTGCTCGCAGCATTCAAAACGCAAGATTTTAAGCCACTATAGGTATTAGTGTAGTGACTTACAGGTTTTAGACTATAAAATAAGCGCATAGTGTGAGCACATAAATTTGTATTTGCTTAGATTTAGCTAACTAGCACTTCTAGCATAAAAACAAGCAAATCTATCATTGCAAGATGACAAGCAAATGACTTAGTTTTTGTAGCATACATGAGTTATCTACAGTCGCTTAGCAAAGTGTTTGGTTATATGCAAATATAACAGACAATAAAAATTAAAATTAACAGGATTAAAAGGCAGTTAGTTATGGTAAATATCGCTCTTACAAAAGGTAGACTAGAGGACAACACCGTTAAGCTTCTAGCACGTGCTGGTGTGGATACAACTCCACTGCTCAACAAAGGTCGCAAACTAGTAGTCAATTTGGGTTCTAAATATAATGTTGTATTTGCCAAAGCTGGTGACGTTGTAACCTATGTTGAGTATGGTGTAACAGATGTAGGTGTCGTTGGTAAAGATACACTTATGGAGATGGGGCGTCCTATTTATGAGATTATGGATCTCAAATTCGGTAAATGCAAGTTTGTTGTTGCAGCACCTAGAGGTGTTGACATCTTTAATTGCGAACGTACAACCACGATTGCCACAAAATATCCTGATGTTGCAAGAACATATTTTGAGAGTTTAAATATGGATGTTGGTATTGTTAAAATTGAAGGTTCAGTCGAACTTGCACCGATATTGAGACTAGCGGATGCTATCGTTGACATAGTCGAAACGGGCAAAACTCTCAAAGAAAACGGGTTAGAAGTCGTAGCAAACATCGCACCAATTTCGGCTAGGCTCGTAGTTAACCCAGCAGCATTGAAACTTAAAAAACGCGAAATTGAAGATTTGTGCGATATATTGTCAGGAGCTGATAAAGCATGATTAAAAAAATTTATACCGATGGATCAATAGAATACTCATTTTTAGCCGAACTTAAAAAGAGAGCTGGGGATGCAAACGATATTGTCACCGCTTCAGTTGCGGAAATTTTGAAAAACGTCAAAAACGAAGGTGATGCAGCTGTTGCTAGATACAGTAAGCAATTTGATGGAACTGATCAAATTAGAATTCTAAATCAAGACGATTTTAAGCAAGCATATTTATCTATAGATGACGATTTCCGAAATGCATTGGAAGTATGTGCTAAGAATATAACCAGGTTCCACACACTTCAAAAGGAGCGATTGCCAGAGAGTATATATAACAGGGATGACCCTAGCCGTATTGTTGGTCTGTCACACTTAAGCCTTGAGCGCGTTGCTGTATACGTTCCAGGAGGTACTGCATCGTATCCATCGTCTGTCTTAATGAATGTTATCCCAGCAAAAATTGCTGGTGTAGATCAAATCATAATTGTTACACCTCCCGCTAAGAACGGTAGTGTCAATTTGGATATTTTAGCAGCAGCATACATAGCTGGCGCTCATAGAGCAATTTTAGTTGGAGGTGCACATGGTCTCGCTGCTGTTGGATATGGTACTGAAACAATTGCGCGTGTCGACAAAATAGTTGGGCCTGGAAATATTTATGTAGCAACGGCTAAACGCTTACTATATGGCACATGCGATATAGACATGATTGCAGGACCTTCGGAAATTACTATTATAGCAGATGAATCCGATGAGCCTAGACTTGTTGCAGCAGACATGATCTCACAAGCGGAGCATGATAAACTAGCTTCCGCAATACTGTTAACTAATTCAAAACAGTTAGCAGAAAACACAGCGACCGAATTGATGCTACAAACTAAAGCGCTACCTAGGCGCGATATTATTTTCGAATCTCTAAATAACAACTCAGCTATAATAGTGACAAGTGATTTGCAAGAAGCTGTCAAACTAGCAAATTATATCGCTCCCGAGCATCTTGAAATACTCACAAATAAGCCGATCGAGTTGATGTCTAAAATAAGGAATGCAGGTTCAATGTTCATAGGCAAATATTCGCCTGAGCCATTGGGTGATTATTATGCAGGTGTAAATCACGTATTGCCTACAAATGGTACAGCTAGATTTTTTTCACCACTATCGGTCACATCGTTTATGAAAACTATTCAATTTGTGCAATATACAAGTCATGCACTTAAAGATGCCGCTGGGACTATTATGCTTGTTGCTAATCGCGAAGGCTTTATGGGTCATGCAAATTCAATTAAGGTTAGACTAGACATGCCATCTAAAGAGGTTTCTATATGACAAATTTTGAGATCAGTGAGAGACTAACTAATTTAGATCCATACTTGCCACTTGATGGTGATTTTACTACCCGACTTGACGCAAATGAATCATTCATATCAAGCACCCTACGTAGCGCTGATTATTCTAGTATATTAGCTGATATTGAGCTTAATAGATATCCAGATCCTAGTGCTAAAGCCCTAAACGATGCATTCGCTTGTAGGTATTCACTAAAGCCTGAATTAGTAACTGCTGGCAATGGCTCGGACGAGTTAATTGCACTAATTACCGAGATATTTTTAGAAGATGGTGAGGCGCTTATGATTTTGCACCCCGACTTCTCTATGTATTCGATTTATCCTAAAATTCGTAACGCTAATTGTATAGCCCACTACAAAGATACCAACTTTGACATCTCAGTTGAAAAATTACTAGAAGATATTTATTCAAGAAAACCCAAAATGCTTATCTTCTCAAACCCATGTAATCCAACGGGAAAAATAATGTCAAAGGTAGATGTTTTGCAAATTGTCAAAAATTCTGGTATACTAACCGTAGTTGATGAAGCATATATGGACTTTGCGGACGAGCCACAGTCAGTTATTCAAAATATCAATGAGTTTCCAAACCTCATAGTATTAAAAACAGCTAGCAAATATGGACTGGCCGCTTTGCGCTTAGGCTTTGCTGTCTCAAACAGCAAAATAACAAATGTACTCAAAGCCACAAAATCTCCATATAACGTCAATTCACTAAGCCAAGCACTAGGCGCTTATATTCTAAGCCCCACAAGTTCACTAAGTGATGATATCTTAGCAATTAGAGCATCGAGAATAGAGCTTTACTCGGAATTACTTAAACTTGAAAATGTTCTAGGTGTACCATTTGAGGTTGTCAAATCTGATACCAATTTTGTCTTCGCAAAGAGCATTAAAGCCTCTGATATATTTGAATATCTGAAAAAATGTGGCATCGCTGTGCGACTATTCGACAAAGCGCTTCGAATTACCGCTGGCTCTAAATCTGAAAACGCACTCTTATTAAAATCACTAACTAAATTGAAAAATGGAATTTAAGTATGAGAATAGCACAAATAGCACGAAAAACTAAAGAGACTAAAATTGCCTTGACTATTAATTTAGACGGCAGTGGAAAAGCTAATATAACTACAGGAATAGGCTTTTTTGATCACATGTTAGTGGCATTTGCAACTCATTCGGGATTTGATATCACACTTGAGGCGGTAGGCGATCTTAATGTCGACTGTCATCACACGGTAGAGGATGTCGGCATAGTTTTGGGTAAAGCTATTGCACAAGCTCTTGCCGATAAAAAGGGTATTACAAGATTTGCTCATTGCTTTTTGCCTATGGATGAAGCTATGGCATTTGCAGCAATTGATATATCAGGGCGTGGATATTGCTTGTTCAATGCTCATTACTCATTCAAAAATTGTGCCGAGTACGAAAACGACTCAACAGCCGAATTTATGCGCGCTCTTGCCACTAATGCAGCAGTCACACTTCATGTAGGTTGCTTGTATGGGGAAAATGACCACCACATAAACGAAGCCTTATTTAAGTCTGTTGCGCGCGTTTTTCGTGTTGCAACACAGATATCTGGTGGTGAAATTCCATCTACTAAAGGTGCGCTATGATCGGTGTAATTGATTATGGCATTGGTAATATGTTCAGTCTATCCAACGCTCTTAAATATTTGAATATTGAATTTGTTACAATATCCGATCCTGCAAGTCTAGACAGCGTTGACGCGCTGATTTTGCCTGGTGTTGGAGCATTTGCTGAAGGGATGCGAAATCTGAATAGAACTGGAATGATAAGCGCACTAAGAGGTAGCAAAAAACCACTACTCGGCATTTGTCTTGGGATGCAGTTGTTGTTTGAGGAAAGCGAAGAATTTGAATTAACAAAAGGCTTAGGACTAATTCCAGGGCGGATCATCAAAATCACTGGAAGCGTTAAAATTCCACATATGGGATGGAATCAACTTATCATACATCAAGATTCTATAATTACTACCAACATTAGCAATGGATCGTTCGTGTATTTTGTGCATTCATACAAAGCTATCACATCAGAAAAGCACGTTATTGCAACAGCTGATTACGAGTCCGATATAGTTTCAATAGTGCAAAATGGTAATATCTATGGCACGCAATTTCATCCTGAAAAAAGTGGTGCTACAGGACTAAATATCTTAAAAAGTTTTGTTGGAGGTGTTAATTGCTAGTTTATCCTGCAATAGATCTTTTGAATGGGCAATGCGTGAGACTGTATAAAGGCGACTATGCCAAATCGGAGCGTGTAGCAAATGATCCACTAGATGCAGCTAAATCCTTTATGGACGAGGGTGCTACACACCTACATACTGTCGATTTAGATGGCGCTAAAACTGGAAGTTGTGTCAATTTTAGTATAATTGAAAAAATCGCAAATTTGGGTCTTATAATACAGACCGGTGGTGGAATTCGCGACATATCTAGATTCAAAATGTGCCTGGACGCTGGTGTCTCTCGCGTGATATTAGGATCGGCTGCCGTCACGGACAGGGATTTTCTAGTGCAAGCCCTCACTGATTTTGCAGGGCATACTATAGTAGGCATAGACATGCTTGACAATTATGTTAGGACTTCTGGATGGATTGATAACGCGATGATAGATTATTTGTCGTTTGCTAGAGATATAGTCAAACTAGGCACAAAAACCATCATATTTACCGATATTTCTAGAGACGGTACATTGCAAGGCATTTCATCCGAGCCCGTGCAAAAGTTAAGAAATGCACTGCCAGATGTTGAGCTTATAGTTGCGGGTGGGGTTAGAAACTTAAACGATATAGATCTACTATTGGATTTAAAAATCGATGGTGCAATATGTGGTAAAAGCCTCTATTCGGGGACTCTAGTACTGGCTGACGCTATTAATAGGTGTAAACATGCTCGCTAAAAGAATAATACCGTGTCTAGATGTAAAAGACGGGCGCGTTGTGAAAGGCATCAATTTTATCAACATAACCGATGCCGGAGATCCAGTGCAATGCGCTGAGGAATATAATAACCTCGGTGCCGATGAAATTGTGTTCTTGGATATAACAGCTAGCCATGAAAAAAGAGATACTATTTGTGATATAGTAGCTAAAACCGCCGAGCGCGTCTTTATACCATTGACCGTAGGTGGTGGGGTTAGAAGTGTAGATGACATGCGCAAGATTTTGCGCTCTGGTGCCGATAAAGTCTCTGTTAACACATCAGCACTATCAAACCCATCGTTGATTAGTCAATGCGCGGATACATTCGGTAGTCAATGTGTCGTACTAGCAGTCGATGTTAAGCGCGTTGCACCAAACACTTATCATGCTTTTATTAATGGTGGTCGCATAGACACAGGCATTGATGCAATATCATGGATTGAAAAAGCCGAACGCTTGGGCGCTGGCGAAATATTGTTAACTTCTATGGATCGTGACGGTACCAAAGAAGGTTTTGATCTAGAACTGACTAAAATAGTTTGTGATATGTGCAAAATACCTGTAATCGCATCTGGTGGATGTGGTTCGCTCTCTCACTTCAAAGATGTCTTCGACATTGCTTGCGCTGATGCCGCACTTGCCGCTTCGCTCTTTCATTATGGTGAATTGACTATCGCTGAAGTAAAAAACTACTTGTCTGACTTTAACATACCGATCAGACGCTTAAATTAACACGCAAACTAAGGAATATTATATCAATTATGACAATCACCTTACCACCAATGTGGCATTCAATAGAAAATAAACTGATGCCAGTAAATACTAAAAACCCAGCACCAGAGCATTGCGCACAAATGACATTTGATGAGGCTTTTCAATTGTCGGCATCTCTAATGACAAAATTGGAATCCGAAACAGGTGATAATTCGGATGCCAAAACATTGCTAAACACTATGTTTTCTGGGGATAGACTCATCCCTGTAATTGTACAAGATGCGACCACAGGCATGAATCTTATGCTTGCGTATTCAAATATCCAAAGTTTTTATTATACGCTTAAAACTGGTCTTGCTCACTATTACAGCAGGTCAAGAGACAAACTATGGATGAAAGGTGAAACCTCAGGACATATTCAAAGGATTTGTGGTATATTTTCTGATTGTGATAGTGATACTTTGTTATTTGTAGTCGAGCAAACGGGTGTAGCGTGTCACACGGGACGGTCATCTTGCTTTTTTAACAGAATTATATAATATATAGGAGTAGTAATATGCTTAACGACTTAGTTTTAAAAGATTTATATTCAGTGCTTTTGGCAAGAAAAACGGCTGATATACCAGGATCTTACACATGTTACCTTTTTAACCAAGGATTAGATAAAATACTAAAAAAATGTGGTGAAGAGTGTACTGAAACAATTATTGCTGCCAAAAATGGTTTAGCTAGTGAAATTATCAGTGAGAGCGCGGATTTAATATACCACTTACTTGTCATGCTAGCACAATGCAATGTCGATGTTAGCGATGTGTTAAGAGAACTAAGCGTCCGCGCAGCAAAACAACGAAATCTAAAAACAATCAAAACTACTGACAAGGACACTTAAAAATACTAATTATTTTTATTTGCTAGTCTGTTTGTAGCACAAGTCAATGTCTTTTTTTTGTTGATTAGTTAGATAACGCTTTGACGTTTCATTTCGAACGAGTTTACAAGGGACAAGTTGCCGTGAACCTCACAGAATTAATTTAACTTTAGGGGGTTTTATTTATGATTCTTGTCGGTATCGATGTTGCAAAAGACAAACACGACTGTCACATCTTCAATTCCAATGGTGTCATCCTTTGCGACAATTTCTCTTTCCCTAACTCTACGGACGACCTTGAAAAGCTACTTTCCATCCCTCAAAGCTTTGAGGACAAAATAAAAGTAGGGCTGGAAACTACGAGGCACTACTCATCTAATCTGCTATCCTTCGTCAAAGCTCACGACCTCGAGGTTTCTGTCTTTAACCCGCTCTACGTTAACCAGCTCGAACAGCTACTACTTTGCGAAAAACCAAGACAGACAAAAACAACGCGCTCTACATAGCATGACTACTTGCGACAGGAACTTCCAACCCCTACCTGCCTTAATCTTACTACATCTCCACGCTAAAGTCACTCTCGCGCTAGGTTTCAGGTTGTAAAAGAGATTCAACCCCTTAAAAAACGCTACAGACGGTTTTTGCACCTGCTCTTTCCTGAAATTAGCAACTTCTTTTGTAAACCGATATTCCGACCGCGCTCAACCTGTTCGCCGCTTTGCCCAGCGCTTGCGGCATCCGTAAGCTTACATCGCTACTTTCAGACTTTTTTCACGGAAAAATATTCCGCACTAAAGCCGAAAAGCTAAAGGATCTCGCCAAAAACTCTATCGCTTGCTACAACTCCGGCAACGCTTGCGAGCTTTCTCTCACCGTTGAGCGCATCCTTTTTCTAGAAAAACAGAAAGTCCGCATCGAGGACAAAATCCGTGTCGTTATGCTTGAACTCAACTCTTGCATCACTTCTATTCCGGGCATATGTGTTATCTTAGGTTGCTATCTTAGCCGAGATTAGCAACATCAATCTGTTCGCTACTCCTGATACACTCTTAGCTTTTGCCAGCCGTGAGCCGTCACCTACCAATCTGGTAAGTTTGAGGTTACCCGCACACCTATGGTCAAGCGCGGCTCAGGCTACCTCCGTCATGCCCTTTATCTTGCCGCTAATCACGGGTATTTGCACAATTCCTCTTTTCGCGACTACATCGACAAAAGCGTTCTGAGGGCAAGCACTTCTACACCGCTATGTCCCACGGTATGAATAAGCTTAGTCGTATCATCTTTGCTGATCTTAGTAAAAATGTCACTTTCCCTTCCGCTCTCTAACTGATCCAACTGTCAATGTTCTTTCTTCCAGCGACAACAGTCGCTGTACTTTGTCATTTAACACATGTTCAAAATCTTTCAAATTCTTTTTACTTTTCTCCTGTTCTTCGCTTGACTATTTTATAGTTAGATCCTTACTTTAAGTAGTAATTTATTATATCCTTTAACCGATCTAATGAATTAAGATTTAGCAAATACGAAGCTCGTTGTATGCGATCCAAGTCAGCTTGTCTTGCGACCCACCCTGCACCATCTATTACATTAATATAAACGATTTTTTGCTCATTAGGTAATAATTCGTTGTTTTTTCTTAGAGTTTCTGCTATTACTTCAGATTTTCTTGCATAATCGGATTGACCACTTGATGTTGTTATGCCGTATCCAATGTTAACGAGAATGCGTTGCACTCCATTATGCAGAATTATTAGGCTAAATTTTTCGTTAGCCAACTGATTTTTCTGCCTTGCTACGGGTGCAACCAGCCCTTGCATCGAGCATATTTCGGAGATTTTTTTGTTACAGTCTTAAGGTAGCTATCTCCGATTTTATTACTGTATTGCCCCTCTAACTTCTTTTTTACTAAGCGTCTTATATCATCTATGTTTGCGAGACGCCCTAAGGTTGTTATGTCAATTTTAAAGTTTTCCAGATAAAACGGTGGTATAACACCTTGATACTTTGGATTGTTGCCCCCATTTGTCAATAAGTCTGATACCTCATTCATCCACTCGGAGTCTGCCAACATATGGTTTCGCATCGTTGATAACTCCCATTCCCCTTCTGGCTGATGCCCTTTCTCTAGACGTAACATCGTAATAATTCTTTTAAATCGTTCTGTCGAAATGTTCAACAAACTAAGCAAGTTATCAAGAGCGTCTTTTTCTACGCGAACATACGTCTGAACGGCATTATTAATGGCAATGCCAATTAGCCCAGTTTGCATTTTGGACACACGCGCTGCCACCGTATTTTCATACGATTGCTCTAAAGCATCGTCTATATAAAACATTTTAACGGTCTTAATAAACTCTTCTTTTGAAAGTTTCATAGGTTTTTGAGTTTCCATTACTTCTGCCCTCCTTCGCATTTCGCGTAACAATCAACCAACCGTTCGCAAACAGCTTTAATAACGGGAACGCAGACGGTGTTGCCGAGCAAATCAAATCCTTGATCTATTTCGCGCTTTGATATAGTAAATTCGTCCAACGAGTAATCTTCTGGATAACCGAATAACCGCAACCCCTCCTTGAGTGTTAACTTGCGGATACCTCCGTTGTCAATTACTCCAATTGTGGACATATCCATAGCAACCAAAGTCGGCGTAATGGCATTGGGGCATAAAATTCGACTGAACTGGAAGCTTAGCTTGCCTGTAACAATATTATATCCCTTGGGTTTTGTTTCGTCTGGCACACGCTCATAAACTGGATTTGTGTCCGAAGAATTTTGGATTTTTATTTTTTGCTTTGGATGTTCTAAGATAAGATAACCCTTTTTTACAAGCCCGTCCAACAAACCTTTTAGACCCAACACATCATGAAAAGTTTTGACTTGCTCAAGTGTGAGAGGCATACCGTCCATCCAATCTATGCCGATTAACGTTGCCCATTTTTTCTTTCTGCGTTCGGTCACAAGTTTATTAAGCAACTCCCTTTCCTCTTCGGAAACATCACCTCTCAGACCCAAATCCCAACTATGAATGTTGTTCGCCCCTCCACGCTTGTCCTTTATTGATTTTCCATAGAGTTCGTCGGGTTTGAAACGCGCAAACAACTTTGTCGAGAACAAGCCCTGTTCTGTCGGCAAACCATGCTCCATGATGTCGCCAAATACCGCCGTTGTTACGGGAAAACCCTCAAGTGAAATCTTATCTTTGCGAGTGCCGACTATGTAAATTCTCTGACGCGTTTGCGCCAAGCCAAAATCCTTGCCGTCCAAAACCCGCCAATTTACTTTGTAACCAAGTGAATCCAGCTTGCTGAGAATTGTCTGTATTGTGCGACCCATTTTGTCAGAAATGTTTTCACGGTCATGAGTTACCAAACCCTCAACATTTTCAAGCAAAAACCCAAAAGGCTTTTTAGCTTCAAGGATTCTTTCTATCTCAAAAAATAAGGTGCCTCTCGTGTCGGCAAAGCCCCATTGTTTCCCTGCAACGCTAAACGCTTGGCAAGGAAAGCCTCCCAGTAAAAAATCAAATTCAGGTATGCTGTCGGTTCGTATAACAGTGATGTCGCCACGATATTCTTCTGACTTTGGAAAATTAGTTTTCAGGGCTTTTAGTGCCGACGCCTTGATTTCCGAAGTAAGCACACACTCGGTTTCATAACCAGCAGCATTAAACGCCTGTTGAAAACCTATGCGAATACCACCCATCCCAGAAAATAGGTCAATAAACCTTATCGTTCTTTTTGTCAACCGATTAATCATGTGTCTTTACCCATGCATCCACCTCATCAAGGTAGAATCGCCATTGCCTTCCAATTTTGTGTGCTGAAAATGACTCTTTGGCTATCAATGCAAACACTTTATCACGACTAAGCCGAAGATATTGGCAGACTTCATTTAAAGTCAGTAATTTGTGTTCTTCTGACATTGAAACTCCTCTATGCGGATATTTATATTTATATTACCACAAAACGACGAACAATGCAAATATTCGTCAATTAAAATCAAAAAAAGTTGTTTAGCATCGAACATCGCAACTATTTTGGGGTTAAAAATTATTTTCGAATTTTTGCTAACAAACACATAATTAGTCCTGCGTCCAAGGGAGTAGCAACAAAGATCCCGACATCGAATTCGAGAATATCACCCCATGCAGAACGCCTATTCCGCGCTGTGACAAGAGTACAAGAATGCAAGACACCCGTCTACCCTGCTACATATAGTCAAGCGCTACGCAACCTACCATTTCCTGCAACTCTGCAGCTATGACTGTGAAGAAATAAAGATGCGCGTTGCCACTCATGTGTGGGGCAATATAACCAAGCTAAATCTCATAAACGAAATGCTACACCATGTTTACGAAAAACAGCAGACGAGGACAGCTTTGGTGCGAGATTTACTATCCCGCAACGAATAGTCTTGAAGATTACAAGGCGCATTACAAACAGTCTTTATCACAATGGCACAGCTTCACACTCTGACAAAATGTCCGGCGAGGGTTAAATCGAAAAAAAACTCCATAAATATAAAAAGCTGAGTGGCAAGTCATTGTGCCCCGTCTCTCGACTCTTCTATTATTATTTCATCGTTATATACGCAAAAAATATCTTAAAAAAAGTAGACTGCCAACTATATTTCATCATTATTATACCGCAAGTACGCAATAAACTTCGCAGTTACAATTAAATTAAAAACTTTTCCCGCATCAAACTACTTAAGGATAATTTTTCTTGTCAAAGTTCTATGTCTAACAAACACAAACAGTTTTTCGATGCGTTCTTTTATGAACGAATAAATTGTGCTAAACAAGTATGCCGCGCCGATATTTGCGGTATCGCAAGCGCACAGTATCGGAAAATTTCGTTCGTTGATGATTTTGAAAGTGAACGATAGCACTATAAAAACAGCAACAGATATATTTCTAGCGAGATTTTACCTAAAAACAAAAACAACTTATTTTTACCAAAGTTGAATAGTACCCCCAAAAGTAGACACCCATCGTAACCACGCGCCCCCACAAAAGTGGACGCTTGGTGAAACGGCGAACCCAAAAAGTAGACAGTAGCATGAAATTCGTGCTAATCCAATGCTCAAAATTCATAGCAATTGTTGTTCCGCTGAATGCATAATACGAAGCTACAGCTATTATGTTTGAATAATCAGCACGTGAAATTAGTTTTAAATCATCTAGCAAATTTGTTTCTTTTAGCATATGCGAAACAACATGATATGCACAAAAAATGGTGGATGAAATTCGATTTCTGCTTTTCTATGCCATGAACGATTTTTGACAAATTCACCTGCAACATTGCAGGTATGACCAATAAGTTTCCTTAATATATTTTCTATAACGTGCAATTTTATCGTAATAAGACAATGCTTCGTATGCTTAAACTGTACCTGTTTTTGAATCCTTTTGTTTTATGCGATGAGACTTTGCAATAACAAATACCTCAGTCTTTAGCTACGTCATATGTTATATCGAGTCTAAGTATAAATCGCAAGCGTTTAAATCCATAAATTTAAATATATTTTCAAATATTTAGGAGAAAGAGGTGTTTTTATAAAAAAGAGCATGTAAATTTACATTTTTCTCATAATATTCATGTTTTAGAAAGCATAATCGTTTGCTATGTCATAATTCGTTCCAGGAATTTAGGTTATAAAGTAATCTAGAGTGATTTTTCACTACTGCTTTTGAGAATTTATATTATCAAACATTCTTCTCTCAACATTAAGTACAAATTCCTAAGTGATTTGATAATTTAATTTTGCATCTATTAAAAAGGAAAAGTCTTAAGATGAATTAGTATTAGTTTACTTAAAGTGTTAAAATATGCTTGGCCGAGACTTTTAGTAAAGCGTGGCATACTAGATTTTGATAAAAATTAATTATAGTATGCAATTTTCTTGATTATTTCTGTCGTTTAGTTTATCATTAATCAAGAAACAACTATTGTATTAGTTCAGGTTACGTAATATAATAGACAGTGTTTTGAAATTCATTTAATTCTATATGACCTTACGGTTAAATTGGAGCAGTTTATGAAATCTAAAAAGTTAACATATGCTTTACTGATTTTAGTATTAATATCAGTTTGCGCTATTCTATTTGTCGCATGCAACGATGAGATAATAACATTCAACATAACTTTGTCGTGTGACTCAGTTGATGGCGGACAAGTGACGAGCACGCACTTAGAATCCGTGGCACCAAACACCAAAGTAACTATAGAAGCTACACCAAACGAAGGATACTTATTTTTAGGATGGTATGATGAGGAAAATTATGAAAGTAGCAAAGATGCAAAATATGAGTTTCTAATGCCAGAAAAGAACGTAAAGCTTATCGCAAAATTTGCTCTAGGCTATACTTTGACTTTGAGTCCTTCAGATACAGCTGCTGGAAGCGTTTCGGCATCCAAAAGCGGGCAATTAGTTGCCCTAGAAGATGTGGTGATAACCGCAATACCCACCGAAAAATATTCATTTGTAGGTTGGTATGATGGCGAAACTGAAGTAAGCAACCTGAGAGTATACACTCTAACTATGCCAGCTAATAATCTTTCGATTGTAGCTAAATTTGCTTTAGCATATGGTAGCCTCAGCCTTAAATCATCTAATGATCAGCACGGAAGTGTTGAAAGCAGTCATCCACTAGATCAATTAATCACTATTGGTACTAGTGTTACCATTAGGGCTGTTGCTAAAAATGGATATCAATTCTACGGATGGTTTGGCTCTAATAATCAATTAGTTTCAGATGAACCGCAGCACACTTTCACTTTCGAATCCAAAGAACTAGAACTTACAGCACGTTTTGCTCAAATATACACAATAACAGTCGTTCGCAAAGGTCCTGATGATGTTGTATTAGATCCAGTGCGATTTTACAGTCTCAGTTCCCAAATTATCGGCGAAATACTAATTGATCTAGCACCTTATACGGCATATTCAGATCCAAACCTAATAGGTACATATTATTTTGATGGTTGGCTTGACGAGGAAAACAATGTAATTTCTAATGGTACTAAGTGTTTAATACCCAATCTCACTTCTGATGCCACATTATACACCAAATATTCACTTCAATACTTCGATCTAAGAGTCACATCTAAAGATCCAGAAACGGGTAGCGTAACATCTAATCACACTGAAAACTATCCAGCGGGCGCAATGATAAATATAACTTCGAGTGCAGCCGCTAATTATGAGTTGGTGGGTTACTATCTTAATGATGAGTATTATAGTGTTCAAAGCTCAGATTTCTCTGTTGAAATGCCTAAAGAAGATTGCAAAATCGAACTAAAATTTCAATTAATAACTTCCGTCCTTAATATAGACACCCCTACAGGTGGCAATATTACTTCCACAGTTTCCCCTGGTGACAACATACCAGCAGGAGAGTCGATTACTATTACCGCTTCGCCAAATGCAAACTATGCATTTGTTCGCTGGGAAATAACAGATGAGTCTAATGTCATAACGAATAACCCATATACTTTTACAATGCCTGCAAAAGATTGTAGCGTCTCCGCTGTGTTTTTGCCTACATTTAACTTAGCAGTTGATACATATGATGCGAATATGGGGACTGTCGATCAGACAATAAATGGAACATATGTTGAAAATTCCCGCGTAACGCTCACGGCGAAGCCTGTTACTGGTTACAATTTTAGTGGATGGTATAATGGCACTACTTTGATTAACACAAGTAATGATTATACGTATAAGATTGATAGTAATATTACAATTACAGCTAGGTTCATACCTACAAACCTACAATTTACTACCGTCAGTGGAAAAAAATATGTAACTGCCTCTCCAAATTTAACTATTACCGACTTGATAGTCCCAGACATACACGAAGGCATATCTGTTATTGGTATTGACTCTAGCGCTTTTTATAATAGCAAATTGACAAGCGTTGTCTTACCATCAACTATTACGATTATAAAATCATCAGCATTTGCTAGTTCAACTAGTTTGACATCAGTAACTCTGCCAGAGTCGCTAACAACAATTGAAAGCGCTGCCTTCCAAAGTTGCACAAGCCTCACTAGTATAGCACTACCTTCTAAGGTGACCAGTATAGCTCAACGCGCATTTTATCTATGTTCGGCATTAACTACTATATCAATTGATGGTACCCTGACATCAATAGGTGAACTTGCATTAAGCGCAACGGCATTAACTAGCTTTGATTTCAATGATGGACTACAAGAAATAGGAAAAGATGCCTTTACTAGCACAAAAATTGAGTCAATTATTCTACCTAACAGCGTGACTACTATAGGCGAAGCTGCTTTCCAATATTGTAGCAGTGCCACTATACTTGTTCTTTCTCAATCATTAACAAGCATACCTACTAACGCATTTAGTGGATGTAGTAATATAAAAGAAGTTATTATCCCCAGTTCAGTTCAGAGCATAGGATATCAATCTTTTAGAGGATGTACCTCACTAGAGCTATTAGATATTAGAGCGTCTGCTACTTCATTGCCTGAATATTTTATATATGGTTGTACTAAACTAACAGACTTAGTAATTTCTGCAACTATTACAGGCATTCATGCAAATGCCGATGCTGATGCTACTAACATTACATCTATATATTATGCTGGCAATGATTACTCTAGTGTGTCTATAAGTACTAGTAGCAATATATATAAGGCTACTGTCTATTATTATTCTGAGATAGAACCCAACGAGGATGGAAACTACTGGAGATATGTTGACGGCAAACCTTTAGCGTGGGCAGAATTATAAAATATAATTTATAGTAGCAAAAAACTGTTTAATACCTCTAATGTAACTGTTGCACTTTAAAAGTGTAGCAGTTGCTTTAGAGGTGCCTTTATTAAAAAGGTGTGATCTTTAGTCTCGTAGCACTTCAGGATAATTAGTAGTAGTGGAGCTAGTTGTTAGTTAACTTCCACAATTGCAAATAAAAGCAGGTGCGGTGTTTAGTAGTATTTTGCGAATTCCTCGCGTGTTTTGAAAAGTTTGTCAATTGCATTGTTTGATACAAAGCAGACTATAAGTTATGTATTGCGCTTTAAGTAAGTAATCTAAAATTTATTATTTGAATTTTTGCAACTCTTTCTTAATGCATGCAAACGGAGCAAATTATTTACTACTATGGATCTGCTACAATTTAACTTAATCCCCACACTTAATATTCTTTTGATTGCGCCCTTTTTCGCGCTTTAGATATAATTAAGAGATTCTATCCCAGCGCTCAAATTGTGGGACTTTATTGAATTAACTTATCAATCTTGCAACTGAAAAATAACAAAGTAACTTCCACTTTGGACACCAAAAATGAAATTTATTTGGGGGGCGAAATTTGCTAAAAAATGTAGAAATTCTCTATTAATTGAAATACTGAAATAAAGTAGCACGGTTAATAAAGTTTGAGGTTTAAAAAATAATATATTTGTGATGGTTTAACTCTGTAATAATGAGCAAACGTTCATTATTTGTTAATACAAACTCTAATAATTAGCGCACAGTCAAATTATTACCTAAATTAAACAAGCAATTTGGGGTAATTACTAGAATTTTAGGTTAATACTGGTATATAATATACAAGTTATTTGATTAATATGAAATGTAAAAGAATGTTATAATCATTTTCACTTAAGTCAATTGCCTTTTGTATTAAATGTAGCTTATCAATCTTGCAGTTATCTTAATGGTGGTGGTTTTATACCATCTATCGATAGTGAGGTGTATACGTGAAAAAGAAATTGATAGTTATAAACTGTCTAATTTTAGTAATACTGTTATGTGTTACTAGTTTAGCTGGTTGCATTGGTTGGTTCTTTTCAGGAGAATCAACTTCTTTATACGTAGGG
>JAITLB010000256.1 GCA_031278175.1 Christensenellaceae bacterium | reverse complement strand
GCATGAGCCACATCTGATTCATTTTGAATTGAAGTGATGCCAAGATTATATAATACACTTGAAATATTATCTTTTAGACTAATTGCACTTATTAAGAATATCAACCCAAAAGAGATGATTATAAGCAAAGCAAGAAAGGACAATTTAATGGGCTTAGCAACTGTGCAGGACTTGTGTCTTAGTAGATGTAGTTTAGTATACATATTGTTCACCTCATATTTAGCACATAAGCTCGGACTATAGATATCACATCAGGTACCATGTAGCGCGTTTGCTTTTTGGGTAGATAGGAAATATGTTTAGATTATTGCACTCTTCATATCGTAGCATAAAAGCATTCGTTTATCATTGTAATATGCGCGGTTTTTAGTTTTGCTTATAAACTCTAAAAACCACTGTGTAAGTATTTTGAGACAACAATTGCAAAATGTTGATATGCAAATAATTAGTGCGGCCATATTATAGTTACTAAACATGAATTTGTCAAGATTAATATGAAAATAGCAGATTTAAAATTTTTAAATGACAAAACAACTTGTGATTTAACTTCTAGATTGGAATGTATTTTGATAAAAACAGAAATTGAATCTATATTTATTCTTAAGTATCACTATAATAGTAACACTTAAATTTTAAGACATTAAACATAACTTAATAAGGGCATCTATATTATCAATTTGAAGGCTCGCGTTTGAATACTTTAGTTTAATTCAAGATTTGTTAAAGCGCGTCAACTTGTGTTTTTGCTAGTGAAGTGGTATAATTAAATATTGTAAGTGACAATGTTTAATAAGTAATAAATTTACTAATTAAATGGTTTGTCAAGACTAAATTATTTTAGTTTCGTGATACTAGCACAATCCGTGGAGTCTTTAAAAATGATAGTAAAGAACGAAAGCAAGATCGGAAAACGCATATTTGAACTGGATTTTATAAGAGGAATTCTTATTCTACTAATGTGTATGGAGCATCCTGTATATTTCATCTCAAATTATGTTAATATGGGCATCTGGGATCCTAATCAAGTATCAATAGCTGTACAAAAAGCTGGCGAGTTAGCACATGCTGTGTTAACAGGCACTCCAGTACATTATAGATTGCTAAAGGCTGCATGGTGCATATATTTTTTCTTGTCTGGTATTACCCTAACATTTTCACGCAATCAATATAAAAAATGTCTTGGATTGCTGGTGCTTTTTGCGGTGTCATATATTACATATGCATTTACAAACAAAAATACTGATTATTTTATAATGCTCGAATTTGGTATGTTTTTAGGTTATTGCGTGTATACTTTTTTCTTCCAGTTAATAAGGAAATTCCCATTGTGGTTTCATATTAGCTTAGCATGTGCATTGTTTGTTGTGCTAATATTTAGTCAAATTAACAACTTCAATTTCGAATTGAATCCGCTACGCTGGTTTGGAATATCCAAAAAGTTAAGCATGTCCAATTATGATTCGTGGAATATTTTTCCTTCAATATTTTTCTTTGCTGCAGGCGGTGTGGTTGGGCGCACAGTATATAAAAACCGAAAATCTTTATTACCAACATTGGATAAATATTTAATTTTCAAACCCATCACATGGTTTGGTAGACACTCTCTACAAATATATATAGGTCTCAACATTCTCCTCCCGATTATTTTTATCTCACTGACTCCTATTATAAATGCGAGCATTTAGAGGCATAAAATTGTAGAATTTAATTAAGCGTGGTTTATCTAGATAAACTCCTTTACTAGTCTATGTATTAGAGTATGCATTAATTTTGACAATAACATTACCAGAAATCTTCGTGTATAAAAAACTACTAAAACTCTAATTACTAGTGTCTGTAGAATATCGGAAATTTATCATATCAATAGTCTTAAAATTCGAGCATTTAAATTTGGCATTTAGAAGCTGAATTACTAAAGTATAGAGTATGTAATGTAAAATGTTTAAGGCGACCTAGCAGTTGATATTTGAATTGCTAAGAAACTACCATTAAACATAAATTTATATGCTTAAAACTATAGTTGATTTTCTTAAATAGTCATTTATCTCAAAATTAACTCTAAGAGGACAGTGCGACTTGCTAATTGGCATAAATTATACTTGAAATGCGCGTTAATTAACAAAAGTATAGATAAAAATATGCGTTTCATGCTATAGAGGCATGATTGAAGGTGTTAATAAACAGTGAGTTACTAATAAAGAAATCAAAATTTGCAAACACTTAGTCGAATTTGGTATAATAAGATATATATAAAAACCTATAGGAATTTAATTATGAAAAACATTGATTTAAGAACTTTAAGTCTCTATGAAGTATTTAGTCTTAATGCAAAGAAAAGAGGCGACTCAACTTGTTTTATATTTGAGAAGAAATCATATAGTTATGCTTATGTTTTAAATCAAATTGAAAAAGTGGCATATTTGTTGGTTAAACATGGTGTTAAATTTGGTGATATAATAACACTGGTTTTACCCAATATCCCACAAACCGAATATTTGATTTACGGCGCAAATAAGATTGGTGCTATAGTTCATTTAATACATCCACAAAGTACAAAAGAAAGATTAGAAGGTATTATTATGAAAACTGGAAGTAAATTTGTTTTTTCACTTGAAACCGTTTTGCAAGAATTTTTGCTGGTAACAAAGTCCCCAAAAGCGAAATTGCTCACTTTGTCGCTTGAGTCAAAGCAATCAGGTTTTGATTTGAATAAAATTAGCAATAAAAAAAGATTAGATAGTATAATAGACTTTGAAAATGATTTAAATATTACTGATAACTTTAAAATTACTAAATATATCCCCCGTGACACGCGGATTACAAGTTATATGTTCAATGGATCAGGCACAAATGGGATAAGTAATATAATAGAGATGTCAGACTATGCGATAAACGCAGCAGCTCCGAACATATATCAAACTTTTGAAGTGAAAGATAAAACGTTAAATGTTAGTGCTTATTTGCCTCTATTTCATATATTAGGGTTTGCTATCTGTATGCATCAAGCAAATTGTACTGGAATCTCTCACACTTTATGTGCACGTTTTAGACTTGATGAAATATTAGAGTATATAGAGAATGGGCAAATGAATGTATTTATAGGTGCACCAGTTATTTTTACAAGTCTTCTAAATCATCCAAAGTTTGAAGGCAAATTAGTTCAGAATTTAAAATATGCTTTTGTTGGTGCTGATTTGGTGCCGCATAAGCTTATTGATGATTTTGATGAACACATGAAGAAAAATAATAGTAGTGCTAGATTGTTTGAAGGTTATGGATTATCCGAAACTACAGCCACCTCATGTGTTAATACTCTCAAGTGGTATAAACGCTATACATGTGGGAAACCACTACCTGCAGCAAAGTATCGCATATATGATGAAGAATCTAATTCACTCAAAGAAAGTGGTACGGGTGAGTTATATATTGGTGGTGATTGCCTTTGCAATGGGTACTTTAAAGCTGATGCAGAAAATGCCGCGTGTTTCTATTATAGTGATGATGGTGAGCGTTATCTAAAGACAGGTGATATTATGAAAATTGACAATGAAGGTTATGTCTCTTTCCTTGCTCGAAAAAAGAGATTGATTAAAGTTTCTGGATATTCCGTTTTCCCATCTGAAATAGAGCAAATTGCAATGAGCGTGGATGGTATTATCAAAGCCTGTGCAATAGGTGTGCCTGATGGCATGACTGGGCATAGAATTGTTCTATATTATGAAGCCGTCAGGAATATTGTGGAGTTTCGAATAAATTTGCATGAAAAATGTAGAACCTACCTTATGCCTAAAGCTGTTCCTTCGGAATATATTTGTTTAGACCGCATCCCTATAACACCTTTTTTAAAGACAGATGCAAATGCTCTTAGGAATAGGTTCGGTCCGATAGAATATAATCAATAGTCCAGCAAGCATTATATTAATTTACCAAACTCTATTGGAACTTAAATAAAAGACTCACTAGTTTTATTATAGAAAGAGTAGTTAAAAGCGGAATGGTCTTATTAACTTGATGTATAATACTATATTATAGCCAAATTAGAATACTATAGACAATATTTAGTCAAATTTTGCTTATATTATTGCGCAGCAAAAAATGCCTGTGCGCCGATTCAATAATAAAGCAATTTAAATTATGTTTTTGGATTTTAAATATTTAATCAGTATGTTAGTTGAGTATTTAGCAAACATAGAGGGT
>JAITLB010000239.1 GCA_031278175.1 Christensenellaceae bacterium | reverse complement strand
GAACTGTTTTAGGAGGAACATAAAATGTCACAGAATAAGTATAAGAGTTACTTTGATATTGACAGCGAATTTACAAAAACTGTGCGTGAGGAAAACTTCCTTGACTTGCCAGATAGGTGGTTGAATTTTTATCCACATCCTAAGTTCTTAGAGCTTTTGTCGGATATTAACAGGGTTGTTTCTCGAACGGTAAAGGGTCTTTCGGTTTGGGTCGAGGGTCCGTTTGGTACTGGAAAAACGTTTGCTCTGTTAACATTAAAGAAAATTCTTGACACATCAATTGATAATGTAGAAAAATACTTTACGAAGTATAATTTATCAAAGGATCTGCTCGCAAAATATAAGACTTTAAAAAGTGAACCTGTGCTCACTGCATATAGAAGGGCATCTGGAACCATAACATGTTTTCGAGATTTAATCATCGCAATGCAAGAAAGCATTTTAGGAGTAATTAAAGAAAAGAACCTGGTCGGCGGTGAATGTGCTCTAAAAGAAGCGGGTATCCGTTGGTTATCAGACCCAGACAACAAGGTTTTGTTTCAAGCGAAAATAAAAAAGGATAAACATGCCCGACTAGGATCTAAAACAGTTGATTCGATAATCGATGAGCTGAATAAATTTGAAGATGCCAAAGATATTGCCGAACTCATAGCAAAGTGTGACGAGCTTGGAAGAGAGAACGATCTTCTTGTTTTCCGTCCCGAGCCGAAAGAGTTTGCCGAGTGGGTAAGGAGAATTATCGAGCAAAACGGCATCTCTGCGTTCATTTTTATTTGGGATGAATTTACAGAGTTTTTTCAAAACAACTTAAACAAGCTTACAGACTTTCAAGAGTATATCGTTGGACTTAGCGATTTTAACTTCTTTTTTGTTCCTGTTACGCACGTTAGCGAGGGGCTTTTTGCTGACACCGACACCGATAAGAAAAAAATCTTAGACAGGTTTATCAAGCCGCGTATTCGTTTCGAGCTACCTGACAGCATTGCGTTTAGTTTGATAAAACAGGCACTAAAAAAGAATCCTGACAAAGAAGACGAATGGGCAAAATATGCAAGTGACATGAATGACAGTATAACCGAAGCCCGCAAAAGGGTTGGAGTTGCGGTCGGAGCGACAGATGAAACGATGAAAGGCATTTTGCCACTTCATCCATACGCAGGGCTTGTTCTGAAATATCTTGCAGAGAAATTCCAATCAAATCAGCGTAGTATGTTTGACTTTATAGTTTCGGATTCGGGTAATATAAGAGCATTCCAATATTTCATTGATAACTTCGGACCCTGTGACTCAGAACCATATATGACAGTAAATTATTTATGGGACTTTTTCTATAAACAATGCGATGCCGATTTGCCTCCCGACATTAAAAAGATTTTGAATGCGCACAACAGGGTAAACGCAAAAAATCTTGGCAGTAACGAGCAAATTGTTTTCAAGACAATTCTCATAATGATTGCTACATCCCGTAGTGTTAACGATGAAAAAGAATTGTTAAAGCCAAACGCACAGAACTTGGAACTTGCCTTTGAGGGTACGGACCTTTCTGGTGCGAGTTCAATCAATATAGCAAAGAGATTGGTAGAACAACATTTGCTTTATGAGCGTGATATTGTTGGCGGGGGAAAGATATATTCGGTCGCGATGGAGGCTGTAGACGAATCGGCTGTTAGCGAGATTGTAGAAAAATTGTGTCGCACAAAGACAGAAACACTTGTAACCGATGCAAAGCTTGGAGATATCATCCAGTGCAATCCGCCACTAAAACCATCGATCCGCAATCGTTTTGAATTTGTGAATGTTACTGTAGACACAATTCAAAAAGAAACTAATGGTATAATAAACCGCGCTATGTACGGCACTAACTCAATAAATAAAATACCTGTATTTTTATGCTTTGCACGCGATGAAAAAGAGCATTCGGCATTATATAAAAAAATACAATCATGCAATAACCAGGCAATACCTAACGGTGGCAATCCGATTGTATTTATTGATATGGCAAGAACACCGATGACGGAAACACGGTGGAAATCCTATCTTGAGAACAAGGCGCGTTCGCAGTATTTGAGTTCAAAAAACCAAAAAGAATCGGATGAAGCAAATAAGCTTGCCGAATTTGAGCTTGATGCGTGGAAAAAGGCAATTACCTCATCGAGTTTTGAATTGTGGTACGCGCCTCTTTATAAGGGTGGTGAGTTAGTGCGCAACCTTAACGACATGATGGGGATTTTTAATGCGATAAATAAGAACCTCTATAAATATGCACCTGAAACCTGGTGCGATGTTATAGACAACATGTATGATGATAAACAAATTAAACAAGGTGCTCTGCTTGGTGCGAAGGAGGAAACTGGTGGTACGTATAAGAATCCTGCAAAACCAATCGAAAAAGCAATTGGTTTTGCATGGAAAAATCCGAGGTATTGGGAGCAAAAACCTACCGCACCGATTTCTAGGATCAAGGAATTTGTAGATAAAACTATTAAAGAGGACATTGCACTACATGCACAATCAGGGATTGGCGAGCTTTTTCGCAAATTGCAGGACAAGCCTTATGGCTTTACGAGTTGCAATTTATGCGCTTTCGTTTTGGGCTTTTTGCTGAAAGAATACGCACAAAACGAAGGTGAATATTACTATTCTGACGGCGATGTGGACGAGGTTATGAAACCAGAAAAAATCTGCGACATGGTCAAAGAAGCGTTTCAAAACGCTGTTAATCCGCCATTACGGGCGAAGGAAAAGTATATTAAGGAAAAAAGTCCTGAAGAAAAACAGTTCTCGCAGGGCACTGCAAAGATATTTAATATTGCAGAAAAAGAGTGTTTTGTAGGCAAAATTCGCGAGCAGCTGAGGACAAAGCTAAGAAGTTATGTATTTCCTATCTGGACGCTTAAAGAGATTTCCGATGACGCAACGGTTCATGAAGTTATTGAACAATACTTAGGTGTTGTTAACAATAAAAACTATAACGGTGGGGCAATGAATGAAACCGAGATTGTTAAGACAATCGGCAAGACGTTTATTGACCGACCCGAGATAGTTATGACACTTCAAGCGCTTATAAGCAAAGATAACTGCCACGCTGGCATGATGAAATATTTATCAGTATATCAAGCTGGGCTCTTGCCCACTATTTGCGAAAAACTACGTTTTGATACACAGTATCTCGACACGCTTAAAAGGAAATTCGAGGTAGAAGCGGCAACGTGGGTTTGGAATAAGCAAACAGTCGATACGCTCATAGATGTAGTGATTTGCGAATACCAAGTTATTGAACAAAGCCAAAAGTTCGCAGTAAAGCCCGCAAAGCCCATAGATATTTCGAGCGCATGGCGCGCATATTTAGAAGACATAAAGGTTTCCTATGAGGCGGCAAAGGCATACATCGAAGGTGGTGATTTGTTCGAATTTCTTGTTAAAATAAAAGGACTTACCGAGATATCGGATATTAAAGCATTTCTTGCCTTGCTTCAATCAGGTGGAGATGAATTCAGATCATTCATTAATAGTGAAAAGGAATTGTTTAAAAAAATTGCTGGTCCATGGACAGACGATTTAACGGATGAACAAATCGGCGAAGTTTATTTGCGCATTGGCAACGGGCATTTTGGCGATGATAAATCAACGTACAAGAGAATGATTCAAAGCGAAGTTGATGCCTACCGCTCGGCACTAGGAAGTGTAAAGCTAAGAGCGTTTTGGAAATGCAAGACAGAAACTGATACACCATGGAAGTGGTCGGAAAAATTCTCAACACCCATCCTCGCCCTAGTGCCACAAAATGAAATAACCGATGCCAAGAAATACTTTGGCATTGTTAACAGCAAAAACCCACAAAACACAGACGCAGAAAAAGCTTTAAGCTATCTTAAAAGCATAAAGTGGTGGGACGATTTAGCGTCGGCAGAAAAACGCGATGCTGCATTTGCGACAAGCATTGTCGGCGAATATTCAGTTATACTTACCGCTCAAAAGGTGCGTGAGTTGCTTAATAAACACTTAACGGATGGCGCGTACTATTGGTATTCAAACGACCAAGCGCGCATGAAGATAAAGGAACTTGCACAGGCAGACTATGACACAAAATTCATCGACAAAGCGATAAGCATTGTAGACCAGATAACCGATGCTGAGATAAAAGACTATCTTAAACGCTTAATAAAATCCAAGATGGAGGTCGGTATCGAGATAATATCCGACAACAAGTAAGCGAGATGGTCAATAAGATGTCGACAATAGCTCAGGCTTGTGATTATTTCAATAGCAGTAAGGGTAATTTGCCCATGATTGTTAATGTGAAAAACCAAGCTGACTACAGGGCGGTTCTCGAAGGCCTGACCGAGAAGAGCGGTGTTTTGCGCATATCCTCATATATTGGTGATTCATCTATTCCTGATACAAGTAAAATGCTTAGAGAGGTTAAGACAGCAGCCGCAAAAACCGTTGTCCTTGGATTGTTTCAAGCGCTCGCGTTCATTGGCGGTGTGAGGTCGATTCATAATGCGTTGGACGATATAGGAAATTGCATAAAAAAAATACTCGTTTTATCTTTCGGGATAGAAGAAATAATAGAGCAAAAGCTTAAAGCATATATTCCTCTAAAAGACAAAGCACAGATTTACTTCGTAAATGGGCGCGAAGAACCGCAACCAAAGCTAGCGCTAACGTTGTTTGAATTAAAAAGTCATAATTATTATGGCAGTTTAAAAGAGTATTTCCTGCAGTTAGAGGAATGCGGTGGTTTGCAAGGTGTTGTGAAAAGTCAATTGACCGATAAAGCATTTGAAGGAGGCATTTGGAGTGTTTCAAAGCCAAGCACAGCTTATGAAGCGTTGTCTGAAATGGATGATACATTCACGGGAATTGATGAGAGCTTAGGCACGGCAAAGCAATGGAAAGATTTAATCGAAGACATAACGGGCACAACGTTCATGGACTTATTATTTGGCTATACTAAACATGGCTGTGATGAGCTAAATTTGCAAT
>JAITLB010000199.1 GCA_031278175.1 Christensenellaceae bacterium | reverse complement strand
CTAAAAACAAATTCTCTTTTTCTTTAGCACTTTGATTCTTTGATTTATGTGTAAATATATGATCTCTGGCTTTGCATTTTCGCGCTAAATTTTTTTTAATTTTTTTTGCCTGGATTTTAGCTTCTTCTCGGCAAAAGTGAACAACTGTTTACTTTTGGCGGTTTTGGTCACTTTTCGACTTAGAAACTTTTTTGCAAAATAATATCGCTTCAAGGTGTGCAATATTGACTAAAATGCCACTCAAATATCAAGATATCTAAGTCAAAATCCAACATGTTTATTTTTTATTCCGTTTTATGTTTTTTGCGTATCACTAACTAAATTTGTACTAACCTTAAGTCTTTTAGGATATTTCACGCTTTGTTACCTGCTACCAGGTTTGTTTGCATTTAGCAAATAATTTTGTCTATTACCGTCATTGCTTGAGTTACTACTAACGCTGGGCATCTTAAGCATTTTAGATATAACATATAATATTCAAAGTACTTGGCATTTTTTTATTCTTATTAGCATGTTTAGATTTCAAGAACTTTAGAATTTAATAGTTGCTAATTGAAATACAGTCAGCAAATTCAATCGTCATCTCCAATTGTTCTCCGTTTCCTACATGCTTATCATCTTAATTTTGCAGTTTTACTCGCCATTTTTTTATCAAACTCGCACAGTAACTGCTTTTAGCGCAAATAAAAGCGTCCATTTAGCCTGCTATATTTAAGCACCATCTGCAGGGCATTAAATAGTTTATTAATCCATTTATATCTAACAACAAGCTTTTAAGCATGCTATGATAAAATATACTACCCGACATTCACCTTAATCGAACATCGAATCTAGAACACAATCTTCTTAAATTATGACAATTAAGAATTTGTTTTGAAGAAATCGATCCATCTTGACTAAGTGCAGCGTCTCGACAGTTCTAAACTCCTTTTTGCTAGGCATATTCGATTTTTAATATGATCCTCACCGCTTAAATTTGCGCTTTTTAAAAGATGCAAAACTCAAATGCCTACCTTTACTCAATTTTTAAAGATCCGCACCTTACATGTTAGAACATGAATTATTGCGCTGTTAATGATATAAATTGAAATTTTCTGGGCATATTTTACACCTCTATGCCTTCACTCTATTATTTTCTAATTAATTTCATGCGTTTTGCACAGTTTACTATTGACTTAAATTAGTTTTAATAGTATTATTAATAGCAAGCGCAATTTGCGTGAAAAGGATTTTTAATGAGAATAGTTGTGCTTGACGGGTATACACTAAACCCTGGAGATCTGTCATGGGCAGAGCTTCGCTCGCTAGGCGAGTTAACAGTTTATGATCGCACACCTAAATCACTTATCGTTGAGAGATGTGTTGATGCTGAAATTGTTTTCACAAACAAATGTGTTATCAGTAAATACGAAATCGACCTTTTACCAATGTTAAAGTTTATAGGTGTACTTGCGACTGGATACAATGTTGTTGATATTACTTATGCAACCCAAAAAAATATCGTTGTATGCAACATTCCTGCATATAGCACTAGTAGCGTAGTACAAACCATAATAGGACTGATTATATCATGTCTTACAAAAATGCCCGACCAAATAAAAAGCGTTCAGCGCGGGCAATGGCAAAGATCTAAAGACTTCTCATATTATCCAAAAAACTGCTTAGAAATAACGGGAAAAACATTAGGCATAGTTGGCTATGGGAGAATCGGTCGAAAACTTGCTGATGTCGCCCTTGCACTTGGTGCAAAGGTGCTCGTGTATAATAAAGGAAAGACATACGAAGAACGCATAGGAGTCGAGTATGCTCTTTCTCAAGAAGAATTGCTATCATGCTCGGACATAGTTTCGCTTAATTGCCCACTTACTCCTGAGAATGAGAAAATGATAAATGAGACTACCATAGCATATATGAAACCAGGCTCAATTATCATAAACACAGCGCGCGGTGGTCTTATTGACGAAGTGGCCCTTGCTACCGCGCTTAATAGTGGTCACATTGGCGCTGCAGGCTTAGATGTTCTCAGCACTGAACCTCCTCGACTGGATAATCCGCTACTTACTGCTAAGCACGCTTATATAACACCACACACAGCGTGGGCCACACTAGAAGCGCGGAGCAGACTTATGAATATAGCGGTGGACAATTTGCGTTCATTTCTAGCGGGGAATATTATTAATAAAGTTAACTGATAAGGAAAACAAGTTATTTATGACAACAATCGCAATTATAGATTTAGGGTCAAATTCAGCCCGGCTAGTAATTGTAAAAGTACTCGATGGCGGGTACTTCACGGTAATAGACGAACTGAAAGAACCTGTAAGATTAGGTCAAGATATGGATATGGATGGCTTTTTGCGTCCATTACGTATTTCACAAACGATAAAAACACTGCGCACTTTCCGCGCCCTATACGAAAGCCACAATGTAGATGAGGTTTTTGCTTATGCTACTGCTGCTGTTAGACGCGCAAAAAACCAAAAGAGTTTTGTTGATGAAGTACTAAGCACCTGTGGTATAAAGCTCACTGTGCTCTCTCAAGAAGAGGAGGCTCAACTGGTCTACTACGGTGTTATAAACTCTTTAGACGCGCCTAAAGGGCTTATAGTAGATATTGGTGGTGGTAGTGTAAAAATAATTCATTATAATCGCCGTCTTCTGATAGCACAAGACACACTTCCGTTTGGTGCTGTCACTTTAACAGAGCGATTTGCTGGTCTCCCCTCACCCGAAGATAGATCCCTAGCTATTGAGAGATACGTGTCGGACGCACTCAATAAACTTGATTTTATATCAGGTATCGATGCTGAAACGGTATTAATAGGTGTTGGTGGATCGATACGCAATTTAGGAAAAATAAGTCGTCGCTTAAAAAAGTATCCATTGGATATGGCACATAATTATACTGTCCCATTTACAGAATTAGATACTATATACGATACAATAAAACCTTTAGATACCGATAAAGTTACGAAAATAAAGGGTTTATCCAGTGCTAGAGCGGACATATTCCCAGCGGCATTAGCAATAATTTCTGCTGTTAAAAATGCCGTATCGGATGTAATGCAAAGACAAGAGTTGCGCATTGGCGGTGCTGGTTTAAGAGAGGGTGCAATGTTTAGGTACGCTTGCCCCACTGTTATTGAAAAGCCGATCAGTGACGTTCTCGGTCATGGCATTTATACCATGTTGCACCACTATAACATGAATATTAAGCACGCTGAACACGTGTTTGATCTTTCTATGCAATTGTTTAGGCAACTAAAGGTTTTGCACAAGTTAGCACGCCCGCACTTGAAAATACTACGTGTAGCTAGCATGCTTCATGATTGTGGTAGTAGCATTAAATTTTATGACCATCATAAACACAGCATGTACTTGATCTTAAACAGTAATCTTTATGGATTACCACAAAGAGATTTAGTAGCCGCTGCACTAGTAGCAGGACTACACGCACGCGACAATCTAGAGACTCTAGATGTAGTTAAATATCTCGAGCTGTTTGACGAAGCAAGTATTGATGCAATCCGCAAGCTCGGAGTAATTGTTAGAATTGCTGAGAGTTTCGATAGAAGCAGAAGTGGTCTTATATCAGGCATTAGCTGCGATGTATTAGGTGATAGCGTCATATTGAGAACTAAAACCACTGGTGACTGTACGCTAGAGATCAAAGATGCAATGGGCGCATTCTATGAATTTAGACGCTCATTCAAAAAGAATTTAGACATCCTTTAATCTATATGCGCATATTGCTTGCATCACAGTCGCCACGGCGGCGCGAACTCCTTAAAACGATTTTTGAGCGGTTCGATGTATGCGTCACTGAAGTCGATGAGAATTATGCTGGAATAACACCTGAGAAAACCGTTGAAGAAATTGCACATCGCAAATTATTAATGGCTTCAAGTCTTTACACAGGTTACGATTTGATAATAGCAGCAGATACTCTTGTTTTCTACAACGGGCTTTTACTTGGAAAGCCTAAAGATAGAGAGCACGCTGTTTTTATGCTTGAGTTACTTCAATCAAAGACGCACTCCGTCTATTCGGGCATCGCTGTGCAATATAATGCGCAAATAATAACTAATACAGCTCGATCCGACGTTACATTTAACGCACTTAATAACCAACAAATTAACGAGTACATCAACACATATGATCTAATGGATAAAGCTGGAGCATACGCTATACAAGATGGTGTCGTTGTACAAAGTTACACGGGCGAATATTCAAATATTATGGGTCTTCCCATCGCTTTACTAAAAAGCACGCTTTTTGAATTAGGATTTAAACAATTCGCCCCTTAAGCAAAGAAAATAACAGATTTTAATCTTTGCTCGTGGAGTGTCCTATGCGCAAGTTGCGATATGTCGTAGACATTGGTTCTTCATATACATCTATCTATCATAATGGACCTATATTAAATGAAGCCACCGCTGCCTTTATTCAACGTGGCAATAAAATAGAACTTATTGCCGTAGGAAACGATGCTTTAAAATATCACGATGATGCTAACACTAAACGCTCACTCGTCAGTCCTGTAAAAGATGGTGTTGTAGTATATCCTAAAGTAGCAAGTCTCATGCTAAAATCTTTTTTTAAGCGAGTTATCCCGCGCACGTTTTTTACTGGTATCGAAATTATTATAGCAATACCAGCAGGACTTGGTGATTTGGAAAAAGAAGCCTATGAAACTTCCGTCATCAAAGCGGGTTATAGTGATGTCGCTTTAGTAGAAAGTGTACGAGGATTAAACCCGTTCGTAAACAAAGATGGTCAACTTGTAATAATAATAGGCGATGGTGCAACAGAGATAGCAGTATTGCGCAACAATGACATTGTCTCAGCCTGCTCTGTAAATATTTGTGGTCAAGCAATTGATGAAAAAATAGCTGAATATATAGAGAATGTATATCAGGCAATTATCAGCACTAAAGCGGCAGAGTCTCTTAGACTTAATATTGGCAGTCTGTATGAAGGCGATATATCTTCAATGGAGATCTGCGCGAGAGATATGATAGATAATCGCATCAAGAATATCTATGTAAAAGCGGAAAGTCTTAAAGAACCAATCTGTTCAAGTTATATGAAAATAGTTGAAGTTGCTGATAATTTATTAGCAGATATCCCATCGAAACTTTTAGATGCAGTAGTAACTAATGGTGTTTATTTAGCGGGCTCTGGCGCTCAAATTTACGGTCTCGCAGACTTTATGCGTAAACACCTGCAAATTCCTGCTGTGTGCGACCCTGAGCCTAAAATTGCCGTTTCTCGCGGTTTATTTCTCTTACAATCACCGTATTTGGTTTAATCATATTTTCTAACACTTTGGCTCAATATTTGAAGCAATATTAAATATATAATTTGCACTCTAGTTGAAAACATATTCAGCTTTTCTAACACCACACAGCGGTATTATTTTACTGGGCACGTGGTGAAACTCACAGACAAATCGGTTTCTGGTAAAATATTATCCGCCCCTGAAAAGATCCTAATAGATTTTTGAAACGCCAAACGACCGCAAAAAAACAGTTTCGGATTCCTTTGTGATTTGAGCATGTTCGCATTGAAGTGGCGGAAGTATACAAATTATCTCTAGTGAAGCGCCACTCGATTCTCACCTTATTCTTGAACGCGAATCCTCTCATAGGAACATAACAAAAGCGCTGCGGGTGATTACCATTGTAACTAAGCATAGATCCGCGCGAGTTTGCTACAATAGCGATGAAGAGGCGGATATGGTTGGTGGTTTCGAGACTGTCGCTTGAAGTCTTACCTTGCGAAAGACACAGGGGGTAAAGCGGTCGTATTAAAGCAACTTGACGCGACCATTTGTGGAACCAAGAATCTTGAAGCCTTAGAGTTCTTAAAAAACTCAGCGCAATTGGTGTAGGCGAAGATGGGAAATTGCACCACACTATAGCAAGACTTCTTATGTTCGGATTTGAACATGAAATCGTGCGAGAATCTAACTATTTTCTGGACTATCAAGAACATTATGACGGTGACGCGCTACCACGATCCCATCTATTCAGACTATGCGATTGGATCGGTTGTTTTTTGATTTTTTCTTTATGTTCTATAACAAGCTGATCTATACCCCCAAAATCCAGTTGTTTTGAAAATGTTCAATTTTCTGGATATCGGGCACCGCACTGGGATGCCTTTAATTTTCAACGCTTGGAAAAGTGATGATACCAGCAAACCACGCTACACCGAGAAACCGAAATCAACAGAGTCCTTTTATCGCTTACTTTGGAAAAACAAGCGATAAAGGCAGACATAAGTATTAAATACAAACAGAATAAGTAATAGACGCTTTAAGGATTTAATCTCGTCACAAACCTTGTATTTGTCCACTTGTTTAAAAAACGATACTAGGTTTCTGCCCAACTTCGTTTTTACTTTAAAATACAATAGAGATTAACTAGCATCTAATAGAAACGACACAGCATGCATATCACATTGTAGATAATTCCTAACATCAAGAGACTACTTTGATTTGGATGTGTTTCATCTACCATATTTGATCGCTATTACAATGATTGCTAATACATGCATTTGGGATAACGCGTTATAAACACTTGTGTGCTCACATAAGCGATCGCAAACCAGTTAGCATGTCTAATTATTATACAAGCAAAAACAAATAGTCAGCTATGCGTTATACACATTCTATTATCAGCTTATCACTTACTAGTGCTATTAGTTCGCCATTTGTAGGTTTCTCACCTTTAGAGAATATCTTAATGCCGTATAACGCATTGATATTTTCTATCTTGCCACGTTCCCACGCAACCTCTATCGCATGTCGTATAGCTCTCTCAACTTTGCTCGCGCTCGTGTTGAATTTTAAAGCTACTGCTGGATATAGTTTTTTGGTAATATTGTTTATCATTGATGGAGATCTAGTCGCTATTTTAACAGCTTCCCTTAAGAATTGATACCCCCGTATATGAGGAGGAATGCCCGCTGATATTAATATGTGCGCTAATCTCTCATCAATTACTTTATCAGATTCCGATTTGAATTCGGGTGTTTCGCTATACTCTATATCGGCTAGCGCATTTTCTATATCATCAAATATGCGCTCGATGTTATACGGTTCTCGGTAGCAAAACGCAACACCGAGTCGCTTGGCTCTTTCATAGTAGTTATTATCTGGAAGAGATCCAACTACCACCAATAGGGGTTTTCTGGGTAGTCCGTTTAACCCGCTGATAAATTCATAACGCTCTGCAGTCGGAATAGTTAATTCAATTACCACTGTTTGAGGAGTTTCAATGTCAAATGCCTTTTCGGCATCATCAATCTTAGAAGTTCTTATTACTTCAAATTTACTTCTTGTCGTCAAAAAATTTTCGACAAATGAGGTCGAGCCTAAAACAAGTATCTTGTAGTTACTCATAATTTTCTCCTTGTATCCTTTATCATACACGATTACATATTTAATCGCTTTTTATTGCGTCTTACATGATTGATAAGACTTTTGTTTCATTGCACATTCAATGCGCAATTTCTTCTGGGTTTTTGGAGTTCTTTTACACGTTTTTTCGTGCATTTGGATTATATCAATACTTTTTATTGACTACAATACCAGATTAACACGCATTTAGGCATATTATGACATATTTTGTCGAATCCTATCACCACTTGTCGAAATTTATTAAATGCACGCAAAAAAAGCCCTTCATCTTTGAAAATTTTTTCCGCGATTGGGTTATGTCAAATACACACTTGCACTTGCTTTTATGCTAAATATAGCACTCAATATGCAAAAATTTTTGACACACAAGTGTTCATATATATGTTCAAAATATTTGTGCTCATTTTAAGTCACGACATCTTATCGATGGCGTTTACCCACTAGATAATTCTAGATAAAATTGGAATGCGACATTCGCTTAAGAAAAGTTCTTCAGCTAAACAATGTGATTCCATGCCTAGTAACAAAAGAGGTGTCCCTAAAGAATACACCTCTTATTGTTTTTTGTTATGCCCTACTTAAAGTTAATGACTAAGCTATCTTTTCGCGAATTGCTTCTCTTAATATAACAACAACAACAGGTTCACTCCCCGCTGGTGCTATGTTAACAGTATAGCGTTTATTATCTGGATTAAATTCCACAATTGTGCCTACAAAACCACCGATTGTCAAAATGCTATCACCTGTTGTTATACTTTCTAACAACTCAGATCTTCTCTTCCTTTGCTTCCTTTGAGAAAAGATTGAAAATCCTATCATGAAAAGAAAAAGTCCACCAAGTAAAATGTACATTCCTATATTAGAACCCGTACCTGCATCAGCACTAGCACCGAGCATAGAAAAGATCGGCAGATTTAATTGAATCATGTTGCTAACTCCTCTACTCATAATGAGTATTTAGTATAATATTATCATAAATTTCCATCTTACGCAAGCAATATAAAGCATGACTTAAAAATACCTTATATTCTTAGACATGCAACACACATTAACAAAAAAATGAGCGCATGTCTGCAAAAGTAATAGAGTAAAATTCGCTCTAAAAGCTATTTGCAAGAATTAATAACAGACAACTAAGTGCCTTTATCTACATCCTTAATTATCACAAATATCAACACAGCGGATGTCCCAACTTAAGAATTTGGTTGCATCGAATATCTAAGCGTGTAAGTTTTAACTCACAATATTTAGATGACAATATAACTAGTCACATGGGCATATATAAATCAGCTTATTGATAGCAAGAAAATTTTAGGATTGCCTACCACATCCACAACGTTAAATTAAAGCATAGCAATAATATATCCCTAACGGGACCTCTCTTAACAAATTAACAAGTGACACTTTAGTATTATATTGTCGCAGAGTCCTCCTATTAAAAATACACTAATGGATTCAACGCGCTGTATGTTTTCGAGCAAATATTATGCATGTTAGAGAGCTTGATAACAGTCAGCACACAGATTATATCCTCTAAAAACAGCATCGCGGAATTGACACTGGCAGTTTTGGAATCAAATTTGCGCACATTTGAATCCTTAACGCACTGTTTAAGCAAATGAGAGGCATGTGTAAAATATATTAGACGTATTAGTAGTTCGCTGTTTAAAAATTTTAATTAACCTTTAGTGCCTGTTCGCTCATCTATTGCTATATACAAACTATTGTTAGCAATTGCGAAAATAGAGCCGAGGTCTAAACAAGCCCCTTCTTTATTTCAAGAGCGTGTTGTTTTATTTGCTAGACTAAACTCTAATTCAATCCTATTGTATAATTAGTATTTATGATCTTCTCAATAAGGTGTAAATCAATTTCTAAACCCTTGCCCCCAATCAAAGAATTAGCAAATTTCTTTTCGTTGTAAAACAAGTAGCACATAATAATTCCTGCTCTTTAGCTCTAACAAACGACAGAGGTAAAAAGGTTACACACTAACCATTATATTTAAATAATACAAATCCTTATGGTTGTGTTGGAGTCTCTTAGAGCTAAAATTTTTCTCCTTTTTAATTGCCCGATACAAGTACTCTTGACTAGCAAACAAATTAGACACATTGAAATGGTAGTAGAAGATAAAACGACAGTATAAGCGGTCCTTCTATAGTGCTAGCAAATAGCAAGCACTATATCTTAAGCCTCTATGACATGCATTGAAACAAGATTGCATTTGAGTAAAATCACACAACTAAACCATATTACCATATTGGGGCTAGATGGATCTCACAACAACTAAAATTTAAATCTCTCTTTGCATGACGCGCTAGACTAACATGCAAACCCGCTAGCTTTAGGCATTTAAATGCTTTTCATGGTTAATTCTTTGTGCATCTTAGGATCTACTTTTTTTAACAAGGTCTCTAATTCTTGATCGCTCATCGAAGTATTGCGACCTGTGCGATACTCTTCATCTACAAGGATCTTAATCTCAGCAACTATTTTAGCATGCTTGTCGACCTTATTTTCTCCTGTGCAACGGAAATATGAATTGATCCAATACGCTATCCCAGCGGCACCACTATGACTGTCTACAGCAACAGCTGGCACGCGATTTAATATTTTCTCAGTGTCAAAGATATTATAGATCTCTTGGTCCTTTAACATGCCATCTGCATGTATCCCCGCACGTGTCACGTTGAAGTTCCTACCGACAAATGGTGTTCTTGTCGGTATCTCATACCCCATTTGACGCTCAAAATATTCAGCTATCTCCGTAATGACAGATAGATCCATACCG
>JAITLB010000178.1 GCA_031278175.1 Christensenellaceae bacterium | reverse complement strand
ATTTCTGTAATTAACCCTTCCAGAATATTTATAGTTTTCAAGTAAGGATATGCAAAAGAGTTTGAAGAGTCTTTATCATCAAATAGATATCGGAAGTTGCGGTAGGCTACTTCTTCAGTTTGTATTGTTGGCGCAAATCCCAAGAATGACAAAGTTATGCTTTCAATCTGTAAGTCCATGGAAAATATTTTAGGTGCAGCGCAAATTACGTCAATACCATTATAACCCGTGGGAATTATGATATCAGAACTATTACCTGAATATTGCGATAGCATATATCCAAATTCGAACTGGAAATTCTCTGTCAATTCTGATGGGATTTCGTTGTTTTGTATTTGTATTCCATACTTGGAATCAAGATAATCAAGTTTAAAGTCATCTACAGTGACGCTACCTGACACACATACTTCAGCTGTAATGCTATCAAAATTTAAGAATTTGATTTCAACGATCTTCCTGCCTGGTTTTGATGAATCAAATGAATTAACTAACATCCTTTCATCTATGACCACCAACTCCGCTGGATATGAGGCATCTGTAAAATGGATCTTAATTTTGCTTGTACTACAAAATTCATCGTTTTGTTCATATAGTTTGGCAAATGTTTCACTGTCAATCTCAATATAATCAATTTCTAGATCTACGATAATATATGTGCTTATGCTTTCTTCGCCATATGAAATTGTAATAGGGTAGATGCCTTTAGTTGAAGTGTCGAACCCTGTCACCATATTTGCAGTTAAAGGAATATTTTTGGTTATAACACTCTCTGTGTCTGAATAGAGTGCATTAATTGTACCAGGAGTAAAGTCGGCATCAGTTTGATATTCGTAGTTAAATGAGTGAATTACTATATCTACTAATTCACGGACACTTATTGTCCCGCTAGTGGACTTACCCAAATGATTAATTGTAATGTCTCTTTTGCCAGCAGTGTCTGTTATAAAATTGCTCACCATATTAAACGTTATCGGAATATTTTTAGGTCCGCTTGTAAAAGTTGCTATTAAATTGGATGTAACAAACGATTCACCGACCAAATATTCACTCTGAAAATCCGAGTCAAGCTCAATTCTCTGTATTTCATCTATTAAAACATCAATGACAAGAGTATTATTATATTTAACTTCAGGTGAATTGGAATCCTCGGAGAATGTATATTCCACTCCTACAGTTATTTGACCAGTCTCGGTAGTATTGAATTGGGATATGTGAGTATTATCAATACTTCGTTTAATACTGGTACCATCGTAGCGGATTAATTCAAGAGTAGCACCTTTGAATTCATCATCTACGAAGTACGCATGAGTGTTCTCAACTATTGTAGAACTAAAAATGTTTCCTGAAACTGTCATATTAAAAGAAGTGGTCTTGCCACCATAAGACACTTTTACAGTTTTTTGGCCTATGGTTGAAGTGTCCCAATTGCTCATCATGTCGGGAGTAATAGAAATCTCAGTATCACTGCCAGACTTCCAGTCCGCTATAATGCAAGCATTGTTTGCTAGTGTTTCGCCAATACCATAAAACTCTTTAATAGTGTCGTCTTTAGTCGAAATTGATTCTAATATATCTGTAACTAATATTTCAACACTACACGTCAAACCTTTATATATAATTTCTATAGTTTTTGTGCCTGGTGTGCTTGAGTCGAACCCTCTAATTTCAACATCCTTAATAAAAACAAATTTTAAACTATCGTCTGAATATTTAACTGTAATTGTAGCACCACTTGGAATCGTTTGATCTAATGCATATGTTGTTGGAAATGTCTCGCTGGATGGCGAAATTTCAACTGGATCTGCATCAGGAGGTGTCGTTATAGTGCAACCTGATATTACAAAAATCATTGTTAGTATAAGCATGCTTAAAATTATTGGAACAAATAATTTGCGTGTGCAGTGCTTGCTTTGTGATTTTGATGTCTTAAATTTATTGGCATCTAAATTAAATAGATTGGTTTCCATACAAACCTCCAGATTTTAAAGTCAAATGTATATGACTGATGTAGTATTAATACTCTATAGTGCAATATTAGTGGTCGCTAAATAACGGACTATCCACATTAACTGCTCTAATTGTTACGATTGATGTTAGCGCGTGTCATATTAAATTGAGCCGCACGCACACTTCAAAGCACCAGGTTTCATTGTCAAATTCACCATTATTTGCGACTAGATTTTGTGAAAAATAATTCCACATTTACATGTGTAAATTATAGCTATAAAAATTTTAATAGTCAACCAATACACTATACATAATATGAATTAATTAATAATAAATGAGAAGTGCAATTTCATTTGATACAAAATACAAGAGTAAATTCAAAGTTTATTCTACGATGGTTTCAAATGTAAATTCGTTGCATTATTTTAAACGGAATAGATAAGTATATAGTATTAAAACATTTGACACAATATACATATAAGTGTTAAAATAAGTGCATACAAAAGATAAATTCGCTTTCAGGAGCGAATATTTTTTGTACCAGAGTTTGCTATTGCTAACTGCAATGATTGTATAAGACACGATAAGAATACCTAAAATTACGACTAATTGTTTTAGTAGTATAAATGATCTAAGGGTATGTAGTGCTTAAGCCCTTTCTAATTTATATAAATTTTGAACTGATATTTAGATTGTAGTTAACTATTTAATATAAGTAGTTTTTTTAGTTACTTGCAAATGTTGCATTAATGAATTGTGTTAAGCATGATTATACACATCCTAAATGCGAAAGAGACACTAGCATGTATATATCGGTGTTAAATGACCTATTATTTATGTGACCTGTGAGCGCAAAGCTTACTAATGAAGTATGCCTAATTGAGTAAACAATGAAAAACAGAGTAAAGAACATAATATTTATAGTAGTTGGAAGTATTTCTCTAGCTTTAGGCATTGTAGGCATAATTTTGCCGATACTACCTACAGTTCCGTTTTTCCTACTTACTATAGTTTGTTATGCAAGAGGTTCAAAGCGATTCTACGATAAATTCACATCGAGCAAGATTTATAAAAAGAAGATGGAAGCATTCGTGAAAACGCGAAAAATGACAGTGCGTGGGAAAATTGGTGTATTGTTGAGCGTTACGCTAATAATTTCGCTACCTATTATTTTTGTTAATGTTTTAGCGATGCGCATTGTATTAGCATGCGTTATATTGTTTCACTATATTTACATCATATTTTTTATTAAGACCGCTACAAAAGAGCAAATACATGCAGAACTACTTGAAATCAACGCTCAAAATAATGCCACATTCGAGAATAGCGAGATTCCAATTGACGCAAATGAGACTAATCAAGACTGCATAGAAACTAAATCCAAATTAGACGAGAATGAGTCTAATAAAGACTGCATAGAAATGCAATCAAAGTTAGACGGCAATGAGACTAATCATGATGATATAAAAATGCTATCAAATCTAGACGACATGGACCTTAGCAATTGATTTATCATATTTTTGGTAGAGAATAAGCTCACTAAAGCGCTTTTACAAAAGTTTCAACGATTGAAGTTAAATCTGCAGTAATCCTCTCAACACCTGATGCCATTAATACTAAGGATTTAATGAGGAATATTTTTTTTGTTGCACATAATAAAAACTATTTTGAGATTTTCATAGCGCGATCCATTTTCTCAATAATTAATTACCTTTTTATAGTCGCAAATTGCAATAATCATGCAATGTGAACGTGTGCCTATCAAATTCAGTACAGATATTTGCTACTAATAAAGGTATTGTATGACAAATGATTGCAAAACAAATAAACCTGTGCAGATATAAATCTTGCTTAACTCTTAGTCTTAAATAGAGCATGAGATACGCTTGTTGCACATAATTATAAAGATCGGGAAATCTCGAGTTGCGGAGATAGCAATTCCATTTTTGCACCTAAAAATCCTGAGTTCTTGCAAT
>JAITLB010000128.1 GCA_031278175.1 Christensenellaceae bacterium | reverse complement strand
AAGTGCCTCGCACTTTAGACGAGCTTCTCACCCTAAAAGGAGTAGGTAGGAAAACGGCATCTGTCATATTAGCCGAGGCATACAATATTCCGGCGGTTCCTGTTGATACTCACGTGTATAGAGTGTCACATCGTTTAGGTCTGTCGGAAGGACCTAATACACTATCTGTTGAACTTGATCTGAGAGGTTTATTTGCTCAAGACAAGTGGAAATCCATGCATCATCAGTTATTATTACATGGTAGGTATGTTTGTCATGCAATCAACCCATTATGTAGTTCATGCGTAATTAGTTCATACTGTAGGACTAATAAAGTAATAGCTCAAACAAATATTATTTAATCTAATGTCAGGGTTAACTGACAAGAAGGGGATATGTTCTTAGATACAGCAACAATATATTGCAAAGCAGGAAACGGTGGAGACGGTATAGTTAATTTCCATCGTGAAAAATATGTTCAGTATGGTGGACCCGATGGTGGTGATGGTGGAAATGGTGGAAATATATATTTCATCGGTGATCCGTCAATGGATACTCTTTCATTCTTCAAACACGGGCCCCACTTTCAAGCATCGGATGGCGAAAAAGGCGAAAAAAGAAATAAAACGGGCAAATCTGGGAATTCTGTTACAATTAAAGTCCCTTGTGGCACTGTAATTAAAGATGCAGAATCTAACGGCATTTTAGCCGATATATTTGAACCTGGTACTCCTATACTAGTTTTTCGTGGTGGGAAAGGAGGTGCAGGGAATGCAAGATTTGCTACACCTACTAGACGTAGTCCAGGATTTAGTGAATTAGGTGAAAGCGTAGAACAGCATAAAGTTAAATTAGAGCTTAAGATAATAGCTGACATTGGATTAGTAGGCTTTCCCAATGCAGGAAAATCGACCTTGTTGTCTGTTATTAGCGCAGCGCGACCAAAGATAGCCGATTATCATTTTACTACCCTGACACCAAATCTAGGAGTTGTAAATATAGACAATACGGCATTTGTAGTAGCAGATATTCCTGGCTTAATAGAAGGTGCTTCGGCTGGGGCAGGCTTGGGGTATATGTTTTTAAGACATATCGAGCGAGTTAGATTAATAGCACATGTCATTGACATAAGCGGTTCGGAAGATAGAGACCCTGTCGATGATTATAATATAATCAGAAAGGAACTTCGACAATATAGTGAAAAGCTAGCTAATTTACCAGAAATCGTAGTGGCAAACAAAATCGATATTGGATTTGACAGCTCGGCAATTAAAAAGTTAAAAGAAATATCGAATACAGATGTTATAGAGATCAGCGCGTCTACCACGTCAGGTATTACCAATTTAAAGCGCGTTATGGCATTGAAATTGAAAGATTTGCCAGCAGTAAAGCCATTAGAGTTTGTGCCTTTTGAATACGAAAAGAAAGATAAGACAGAGTTTAATATAACCATCGAACAAAGCAACGTATTTAGAGTTTCTGGCGCAATGATTGAAGAATATGCTAGACGTGTTGTTTTAAGCGACTATGAGAGTTTTAGGTGGTTTCAAAAAGCACTCAGAGAGCGTGGTGTAATAGAGAAACTCAAAGAAGCAGGTTTAGTGACTGGTGGTACTGTTAGAATTCAAGATATTGAGTTTGAATACACTGAATAGATGTGCGATGAGTGTTGGTGCACTTAAAGTTGGAGGACAAGCAAACTAAATTATATTCCAAGTTACCGAGTAGTTATATTAACCTTCTAACTTCATCTAACTATGTTTGGATATGCAATACACCTAAATCATTTCAGAGCATGAAATGTAACATGGGATAGATTTAAGCGCATCTTTTGGTGGGTGATAAACTCACAACTGCCTTTTAGATCACTTGAGCAATATGTCCAAAACCAGTCAATCTAAACTCTCTTGACTCTATCAATTTAAATGTGTTGGCGCGACTAACATGCTACAAGGATCATTGAATATTAGGCATTGCGAAGACTTACATTAATTTAAGAGTAGATGTGTCGGATCTAAGAGTTGATATTTTCTAATTAAGAACCTGTGTTAAATCTCACTTTTCAACTTCAAAAATGTGCCAATGCCCGCTAACAGTAGCGCGATCGTTGCTATAGTTATATAATAAAGTTTTAATGGTGTGAAGAATGATAACGAGAACAATATAATACCAACGAAGAAATAGCGTTTAGTGAAATTCCCAGAAAATATGTTATCCGAGATGCTATTGATAAGCGCTTTTATGCCAATTTTATTTTTGTTTGAAATAATAGTTTTTGGCATTTCGCCATATTTCACCAACATATTCCGTACTTCGTGCTTAGTATAAAATCTAAAGAACACATCAAGACTAGCTGCAAAGCTCATTACTCGTCTTTCATTCTTGCATGACATAATAATTATTTTGTCAGCGCTAACTGATTTAGCTTTCCGATATGCGCGTGCGATATCCTCTTCAGAAGTCGATCCAAATTTAAAATTGACCATCATTAACATCCTTTTATCTGTATCTGTATAGAAAATAAAGGGCGAGTCTTTCAGGACATCTGAATACAATTTAGTTAGTATTCTAAAAAAGCGCTCTGTGCTTGATTCTACACCTTCTAATGCCAGCAAACGACACATTTGAATAGCATTACAGTGCTTTTTGTGACTAAATTTTCCAGTGACGAGCTTGTATCCTACTACGCAAATAATATATATTAGCAACGAACATATTATAGCTTGAATTCTATTTCTCCAAAAGTATAATGCCCAAACATAGGATATCAAGATTATAACAACACTAAGAATTACTTTATCAATTTGTCTCATGATATATATATTAACAAAATTTGATGAATAAAAACGTATCAGGGAGAATTAGAGTTAAATTATATAGAATGTGTACAAATACTTGGGAAAGCTATATATTAAGGAGCAAAAAAACAGCGCGATGGGTAAATTAAACATAGTTATCAACTAAGCAATATGAACATGTCTAAAAATAAATATGGAACGAGTCCAAAGCAATGATGAGTATATTTATTAGTTGGCATATGCGTTGTGAGTGGTTGGGATAGACAATTAACAAATCTATTAAATATCATCGATCAAATAACGATCATTTGAGAATTTTCAACAATTTAACTGATAGAATTAAAAAAAGCCAACCGACGAATTGTCGCAATAAAAGATGGTAGCAGAGAAATATAAGTAGAGATTGATAAACATAACTGGTTACAAGTAGTAATTAATACAATGAGAAATTAAAATTGAGAGTTAAATTAGCAACCAATTTGAAATCATATTAAGATCGCCCTTTAGCATTTAGTAACTATAATAGAGAGCATTAAGCGCCCAAATTCGCTTTTTGTGACCTTTAATTCAAAATCAGTCATCAGTAGCATCTTCTCTTAGTTTAACTTTTTGCGCAGCTTCTTTCTTTATATTTTCACTAATTGCAGCGTAATGTTTCTTAGTTGTATTTACGTCACGATGCCCTAGTATTTCAGCTACAGCATATATATCCCTGGTGTTACTATATAACTTAGTGCCATATGTGCTTCTTAACTTATGAGGTGAAATCTTTTTAAGTGGCGATGCTTCATGTGCATGCTTTTTAACTAAGTACTCTACAGCACGAACAGTAATTCGCTTTTTTTGCAATGATAAGAATAGTGCTTCCATATTTTCAATATTTGCGCTCTTAAGCATTTTCTCGCGTATTGGTAAATACGACAATATAGCATCTTTAACTTCTTGTGTAAAATACAGTATACTCCTGTTCCCGCCTTTTCTAGTGACATAGAATGATAGTGAATCAAAGTCTATATCGGACAAATCCAATCCCACTAACTCACTTACACGAATACCAGTACCAAGGAAAAGCGTTAAAATTGCTAAATCCCGTTCTTTTGTATTTAGATTATACGCGTTTCTTTTATCGGATCTAAATTCGGATTCAGATTCAACAATGTCAAGGAGTTTTCTAACTTCAGTATTTTCTAATCGTATAATTGGTTTGTCATGAATTTTAGGGGTTAAGACTTTAGAGGCAACATCTTTAGTTATTTTGTCATTAATATATAAATACCGAAATAAAGATCGTATAGCCGATAGTTTGCGCGCCTTGCCGCGTTCTGAGTTTTTCATGACTTTCCCTTTATTAGAATAATAACTAACGTGACTAATGAAGCGTTCTATATCACCTGCTGTGAGTGCCTCCATATCTTGATATGTAATAGATGTTTTTTCGCGGTCTAATAGTGATGGTAGATGTGATATCAAATAGTCAAAAAAAGTTATGAGGTCTGACGCATAATTTAAGCGAGTCAATTCAGATGTTCGTGTTTCTATCGCTATAAAGAAGTCTTGGCAAAACGGAGGCAAACAAGAGATGATGTCCTTGACCTTATAATAAGTGTTTCTATTAAATTCAATATAATACTTTTCTGACATGATTATACCTCAGTAATATTTTAAACTAATATTTTACTATTTGCAAGAGTCTAACAAAAAATATGCATAAATCGATTTTAAATTTACATGTTTAGTCTAATTTTCGAATGCGATAACAAATATTAAGACTTATTTGTATCGCACAAGTCCAGTTTATCAAATGCAAAGCAATGTTTAAATCCTGGTAAATTTTGAGTTTTAAACATTCTAGTCTCTTAGTGTTTGCTAAATTAATAAGTTTCTGGGATTGCAGGCGAGAATTTCAAAGTCATTTGAATATAAATGGCAACATTTTATTTCCAGTTTTAAAACATTAAATGTGTATTTTGTCTCATCATCTTTTTTTGTTATAGTACAAAAGCTAAAAGATTTCTTTATACCACGAGGACAACTTCAGGTAAGGCACCCCATTTGACTAGGACTAACAAATACACTACCTTGCAAGAGTTTTACAATTTATATTATCTGCCTCTCTAAACTTACGAATTTACATATGTTGCTCAAATGCATACAGAATTATTTAGACGAGTTTTAACATTTTCTGGCAATTCCATTGATTTTTTATGCTTTTTAAGCTACAATTAATAACTAACTAGATTACGGTTATTAAGATCGGAATTAGCACGATTCCCGCTTAAGGTGAGGTCATTATGAAGAACAAAGGCATGCAAGTTCTATTAACTTTTATAATATTATGTACATTACTAGCTTTACTTGTCTCATGTACAGATAACACTGTAGATGAGTATGATTTAAGCGTTAGTTGTGACGCAACCCAAGGCACGGTTGAGTCTACAAAATTAGGTACGACCGAAGCGGGAACTACTATAGAAGTTAATGCTATCCCAAATGATAACTACAAATTCATCGGTTGGTATATAAATGACGCAATTGCAAGCGAGAATAGCAAATACACATTCAAAATGCCAGAGCACGACTTAGTGCTAACCGCAAAATTTGTACTAAAAGAAGTTTTAGTAAACCTCGTCTCTAACGATCTTAGTGAGGGCAGTGTCGCTCTATCATCCACAAACCTTACTCCAGGTGCTGAAGCTATCGCGACTGCTACTCCTACGCCGTTTTATTCTTTTGTAGGTTGGTATGAAGGCACTAGTTTAGTAAGTAGTGAGATTGCATATACGTTTTTAGTCCCATCTACTCCAATTACGCTATTTGCTAAATTTATACGCGATAGATACACATTATCTATAAAAATGATTATGCCCGATAACACCACAGAAACGTATGATTATGGCATATTTAAAGGTGGTTCATTAGTTAGTGTAGTGCCCCGTGAAAATGACTATTATGGTTTTAGTGAATGGAGAACGCTTGAAGATGCGCAACTAGGTTCTATTTCAGATCTAGAATATACTATGCCTAATGGCAATGCAACAATCGTTAGTAAATATATAGGGGTATCAACGACTCTAAACGTTGTAGCATCAGATCCTGCACGTGGTGAGGCTAAAAACACCACCACTACCTTTTTATCTGGTGATCTAGTGAGTCTGCTAGCTGAAGCGCACTCAGGATATGGATTTACAGGTTGGTATGTTTTGGGCAAAAAGGTCAGTGACAATTATTCTTTTAATTACAAAGCAACTAAACGCGAGAGCACAATTACCGCTCAATTTGATTTACTGTATAATTTTGTAGCAACTATTAAATCGGGTGCAGGTGAGATAACAGGTTCGAAAAATGGTGGTTATTTACCTGGCTCAATAATCAATATATCCGTAACCACTACAGACAGTTATGATTTTGATGGTTGGTACAATAGCGATACTCTAATGGGGCGAAGCGTTGAGTGTTCATATACTATGTCTGCAGAGGATGTAACAATTGAGGCAAAAGTTGCAACAAAATACGACTATATTGCTAATACATTCAATGCCGATATGGGTACAATAAATGGTGCAAATACTGGTAAATTTAGTGCAGTAAGACCAGTCACCATAACCACTAACCCTAAAGAGGGGTACGAGTTTGATGGTTGGTATAAAGATAGAGAATTATTAAGTCTAGAAGATAGTTATACATTGAGTGACGAGACTACTGCTCAAGAAATTACAGCTAGGTTTATATTGAGTGATATGACATGCATACTATATAATGACATGTATTTAATTGAAACTTATGCTGGTACCCTTACAAGTATAATAATACCTGATATGTATAAGGGGCATGTTCTTCAAGGCTTTTATGGAGAACCCCATTGGACAGACATCACCGCATTGGTAGATTGGACTGCAATAGCGATGAATCTAAATGGTACAAATGCCAACAAGTTATTCCAGAACCGAACCTTAGATAAAGTGACATTTTTATCCACTGAAATGTTTGAGTATAATGATGCCTCACCATTTTATCATGCTTCAATTAACGAGATAATTATACCAGAAGGTGTAGTCCAAATACCGTCTTTTATGTTTTGCAGCATTATTACAGAGTCGATTGTGCTACCAGTGGGTCTAAAGAACATAGGTGTAGGTGCATTTTTCGACTCCCGAATTCCAAACATAGAGTTACCTACGGGGTTGGAGTATATAGACACGTACGCATTTACGGTTAGTCGAGTAGAAAGCATTGAAATTCCTGGATCAGTTAGAGTAATTGGTTATCATGCATTTCATTGGTGTGCACATCTAGCATCTATAACAATACAAGATGGTGTTATGGAAATTCACACTTCTGCATTTGCTGGTAGTCGTATCACAAGTTTGTACGTGCCGTCTTCAGTAACTAATATGGGAGAGCAAGTGTTTTTTGGTTGTTCTGAACTTGAATACGTAGAATTTCATGCAAATGTTAAAGCTAACATTATCCCCAACGATACATTTGGGGCATGTTACAGCTTGAGATCTATAGTGTTAGGTGCAAACATAGAAGGTTGTGGGTATTTAGTCTTTGAGATAGTTCAAGATCCCCAAATTCCAATTGTATTGAAAATATTTACATGTTCAGAAGATTCGCAATTCTTGTTTGGTCTGAAATACCAGATTAATACGGCAACAGCAAATGTGAATGGTCTAACTGTAGAATATTATCTTTATTCTGCTACGAGAAAAAATGGCGCCTGGTGTTATGTCGAGGGCATTGCAACACCATGGTCTGAAATTGAATGAAATGTTTAAGCGCTAAATAATTTTAAATCTGCATCTAGCCGAGCATTTGTGTCTCATTAACTATTGTTAGTGCGAAAAAACAGATCTCTTTGCCATGCGAGCATATTATATTATTGCTTGAATTTGCATTTAATTAATATAGTCTTACACAGTGTTGAATTGCTAAATATTGACTGATGGAAACTTTCAGTCCTGTCTTTGATGTGAAATCTCTCCAGCTTTCACTTGGTCAGATTTGAGATAGCATTTGCAGTTTTCACATCCGCATGAAAACAAGCAATAACCCGAATATTTCAATAAGACATATTGCTAATTTTAACTAACTCTGTACAGTTAAGGCATTTATGCAATTATAGTTTTATTTGAAATTGTCTTTTAACATTTTGTCTGTTAACGCGGCTTAGTGTAAAAGCAAAAGCGCATTTTTTTGCAAGACATCACAACACTTAAGTGTCAAATAATTTTGCAAGCCTAAGTTAAAGAGTTGCATTTAATCTGCGGCAACGCTACTTAAACTTGCTATTAATTTGCGATAATACCATGTTTTTTTATACTGCTACTCGTTGCAGTTAAATGAATCAGTCTAAAAAGCAGACACAGATACAATGCACTTGTTTAACATTTTCTGACAATTCCATTGATTTTTTATGCTTTTTAAGCTATAATTAATAGCAAGTTTAATATGGTTATTAATATCGGAATT
>JAITLB010000086.1 GCA_031278175.1 Christensenellaceae bacterium | reverse complement strand
TTAAATTATGAGTTGCAATATTGCGACAAAATAAATGCAAGCTGATCTTATGTGATAATTTAGATTATAAAATGTTTTAAATCCACATTAATTTTCCAAACATTAGATAGTTGACTATTTGGTAGTAGTTCACAAAACTTTAAAAAAAATGATTTGCGCTTACAACTTTAAATATTATAGACATGAATTAATATTTTTTGCTTGAATAGATTGATTTTTATCGATAAATTAGATATCATATAGTAGAGTTTGCTCATGACAAAATATTAGTGTTTTGCGGGTATTTAAATGCAAAAGAATTGTCGTAAATTATATAGCTTAAGGCATATGTAGTTTGAGTTTAATTCAGTTGTTGTATAATAGGAGAGCGTAATGCAATACGAAGTTAAAGGCGATCAAGATGAAATAAGAATTAGTTTTACTGTTAAGAAAATGCAATTGCGCGATAGTTATAGGCATTTTAATTTAATCGGTTCTAGTGAGCAACTTGATCGTGAGTTTGCTGACTTAGGTTTTGAACCGTCTAAAGAGTTTTTAGAGTATGTTTTTCGTAATTCATATAAAGAAATAATATTCGATTTAAATGAGAGGCTTGCTAATCCTGGTAGCGAACCATTATATGATTCGTATCAAATGGTCCAGCTTGAGTACGATGATGAAAGAGGCGAAGCCAGATTTAGTTTCGATCAAGACATGCGACAAATATACGATTTCAAATTAGCAAAGACGCATAAGTATAATATTTATTATAACAAACCTGACTGGGCTTTAGAGACAGATGCTAATTACTATTATTTTAACAAGCAAATGAGTGAGAATGCATTTTTAGCTGAAAATGACCCTTATTCTAAGCATGTGCAACGTGGCGACATAGTTGCTCTTCATATAATGATTTTCCCAAGATCAGGAAAATGCTTTTTTCTAAATAACGGAGATTATGAGCAAACACTTGATATTATAGCAGGAGACATTAACTTTAATCCTTTCAGCGAGGAAGTAATTGACAAGAAGAGAGGTGTCGTATTTAATTTTGAATTCACATTAACTGAAAAGACGCGATACCTGCCATGGCTTAAAAGCTATTCGAGGTTGCAATATTATAAAATGGGCGACCCTGTGCTGATCGTTGCTAAAGTTGTAAATATTTTCAAAGCACCAGGCATAAATATTGACTTAAAGCGTGAGGATCCAAGCATTAGAGAACCGATAATAGGACTGATGAAATTTATAGATAAAATTGAATCTTGGGGGCGCATCGGAAATACTGTTATTGAAACAATACTGCGAGATGAAAAGCGGTTTAGAGAAAAAGCATTTCTAGCAAACAGAGAATCATCTTGGTTTTCTATCGCGTTTGATAAATTGATTGAGGATCGTGCGTTTTTATTCAATGTCAAAAGAGGCGTAAGTGGTGGAGGACTTATACCGAAATGTTATGAAGCAAACTGTATTCACAAGATAAATAGATCATATTTGTTAGTTGATTTTATCGAGCACGTGTGCAGGTTAGATTACAGATTTGATATGGTTATGACTAATCAACTTATAAATACACTTTGCAGAGAAGTTTGTCGCATGACAAATAAAAACATTACCATGGAATTTATAAATGATATAAATATGATGGCGGATATGCTTTGGAAAGCAGTAAATACACGGATGACAGAAATAGCAAAAACAAAGTTAGAACAATTTGCAGACACTAAGGATCACTATCAAGAGTTTTATGTTTTCGATTTTAGAGATAAGCAACAAATGACGTTTCCATGTAAATTCGGCAACGAGGTATCAAATCAGATTGAATTCTTCACTGTTTTTTCCAAAATGAAAGAATTGGGCATGCAAGTTGATATGAGCGAAATGGTATTTCAATCGTACACATATGCCGCAAGAGTGGATTTGGCAGCAAAATTGATTGGAGTATATGCAATTAAGCAAAATGATTCGGAACCTAAAACAAATAAACCTATGAAAGGGCGCATCTTAACTTCAGTTCGCAAAAAAGAAATTGGAGGCGATTAGTTCTCTTGTTTATCTGTATAAGTCCTAAAGCACATAATTAGCGACTGCTACGTGTCTTAAGACAATAAACGCGAAAACGTGCACTAATCATATATGCTTAACTAGTTAAACTGGATCTTTAAATGCAATATTGACGATGTCCTCTTAGCTTATGTATTATCAACTATGCCAAATAGACACCGTTGGTGCTACAACCGCTTTGTTAGAGCAGTGGTAACGCACCCTATAAAAGTAAGACCTGGTGATTTGCATTAACCTTGAATCTAGTCAATTCAATTTATATTAATTCATGGGATCATGCAATTAATTTGGAATGCTAGCCTTGCCTGCTTTATTGGTGAAGTTATAATTCGTATATTGCTTGATCTAAGATGTCGCAAATGTTGTAAGAGTCTTGTGTAATTTTAAAACAAGTTACACGAGCTAGCAATACAAAATTAAATACATTAAGCGCTAAAATGCGCAAAATACTACAAATCTATCATTAGAATGCATTTGGTAAATGCTTAAAAGGTGGTAACATGCGGGATGTTGTTAGAGAGTATAATTCTAAATATATTAGTATTGAGTTTGTACTAAACAAATCTGAAATACTGGAAATGTGTAGCGAATTATACAAGTCAGAAACAAACAAAACAAAACAAAATACAAAACGCAAGATAGAATCTTTAATTTCATCTAGTGACACACTAGAAGAAATTTTAAAAGATGGTGATGTAGTGTCATCAGAGGATGTTTTTAAAACTCTACACGCTTGCTATGAAATATTTTACAGGGAAATAGGTTTTAATTGTGGTACAGATAAATTCCCAATCAAATATATGTTTCATATTAACTCTATATTTGTATATGGTAATTATTGTCATATTGTAGTCACAAATGATATATTCCCTGTATTTGGTTTAGCAAAGCTGAAGAATTATCCGCTACTTGCTACCGATTATGTCTCATCTATGGACATAAAACAAAGAGTAAAAAAATACGTTGTAGCAGATGCGATTACACTGGGTTTGTATTCTGACAACGTACTTGCAAACACGCGGAGCGTTAGAAAAGGTGATTTGCTCGAAATATCATTTGTTCTTGTATGCAATGATGTCATCGCCGTCATGAGTGAGGAATCTTACGAGATTCACGATAGTATGGTAGTGGGCGAAGAGGAATTTTTTCCTGGGCTTGATGAGTTGTTAATTGGTAAAAATTGTGGCGAAGTTATACCATTTAAATTCATAAAGGGGTTTAGAGATATAAGTTGTGATATGTTTAGTGGATGCAGTACTTTTAAATATTATCCTGATGGGACTGAGTTCACATTGCTAATATATATATCGAACATTTTACAGCCTTTTCTATTTAGACCTAAGTTGCGTGCGCAATTGGGAGAGCATAATACACAAGAAGAATTTGAATATGCAATAGAGAGATATTTACTGCTAGTGGACAAAATCTTAATTGATGTTGATAATGGTGCAGATATAATTAGAGAGATATTAGCAGATAAGGCGATATACAATGATAATTTGCATATTGACATCCCTTGTATAGAGGCAACTTTAAGCGAGATTGTTGAAGATGATGATATTCATGATAAATTAGATGAATATTTTAATGGGAATTTAGAAGGAGTATTAGAGAAAAGTGTAATAGCAGATATAACAATGAGGAGTAATCTAGACTCACTCATTTCTAATTTGGCAATAGAACTAAAAATTTGCCCCTTTGATGGACATATAGAACAAATACTATTAACATTAGCCGAAATCGGTAGAGAGTGCATACGTTTGAGTGGTGCAAAAGAAAAATATGATTGCCTAGAAGAATGTGTAGATATTTGCTTTGATGAACTCCGCTTATCACTTGATAGACAAATGGGATTCCCAGCGCGCGCAAGCAGGCGAATTGATAGTTATTTTGAAAGTTGTTCGCCAGTTGTAAGTGCATTGCCTGATCTTCATGTAGTAGCAAGGATAAAGGAATTACTC
>JAITLB010000011.1 GCA_031278175.1 Christensenellaceae bacterium | reverse complement strand
TGGTTGTATAGATCTTTATTTCATATAGGTGAATAACGATATTTTTTAGGTTATTTTACTAGCTACTTAAGAATATATTTGGTAAAATATGCAAGTTAAAAATCGCATTTATTTTTGCTTATTTTAATGGGTGTAGGATGATTAATACACATCGCGTTTCCCGTTTTATTAAGCAATTTGAATTCGAATATTTTAGCATATCTTTTAATTTGGAGAATAAAATTCATGAGAAACAAACGATCAGACATAAAATATTCTGCGCTCGTCCTCATTTTAATTGTGGCTTGTTTAGTTGCTGTATTTGCTGTAGCATGTAATAAACCCGCTACAGTCGAAAAAATTACTATTACGACACAGCCATCAAAGACAACATATGTTGCTGGCGAGACATTTAGTAAAGCTGGCATGGTTGTAGAAGCAGAATATTCCGATGGAACTAAAGCTGAAGTATCAGATTATACATTTGCACCTGACGGGGCACTTGCTACTACTGATACTAAAATAACAGTTACTTATCAAGAGAAGACCGCAGTAGTTGATATTACAGTTACTGCTGCACCTGCTCCTACAGTATCAAGCATCGCAATTACAACACCACCTACAACAACTGCTTATAAAGTAGGCGAGACATTTGATGCAACTGGTATGGTTGTAACAGCGACATATTCAGATGGGACCACGGCAGCTGTGACTGACTATACTATAGCACCTAGTGTCGCACTTACAGCAACTGACACCAAAATCACGATAACTTATGCAGAAAAGACTGCAGAAGTTACTATTACAGTTGCAACAGTATCAAGCATTGCTGTAACAACACAACCAACAGATAAAGACTATCGCGTAGGACAGACATTTGATGCAACTGGTATGGTTGTAACAGCAACATATTCAGATACTACAACAGCAATAGTGACGGGTTATACTATATCACATACTGGTGCACTTACAGCAAGTGACACTAAAATCACGATAACTTATGATGGAAAGACAGCAGAAGTTACGATTACAATTGCAACTGTTGCTTCACTAACAGTAACTGGCGACTTCAAGACTGCTTATATTGTTGGTGAAATCTTTGACACAACTGGAATGGTTGTAAAAGCAACGTATACTGATTCTGGTGAGAATCCAGCGGTAGAAGTAACAGGTTATGCGCTGTCACCCACTACCGCGCTTACAAAAGAAGATGACAAAGTCACAATAACATATTACAATGGAAGTTATGAGGTTACGATTTCTGTTGGCGAGTTAGATTCTCTTGCAATAACAGGAACACTTACGAAAGGCACATATGTAATAGGCGAAGCTTTTGCGCCAGCTGGTTTAACTATCAAAGCTGTTTATACTAACGAAGTCGAGAAAACACTAGAACTTACTGACACAGAATTAACATTTGCACCAACAACTTTTGATGCAGTAGGTGAAGATGTTGCAGTAACAGCAACGTATAAAGGCATAAGCAATGATACAGTTATAAAAGTAACTGTTGTTGATAAAGAGTTAACTTCAATAGAAGTTGAGGCTGGCGAGAGTGTAAAAACCACATATATTTCTGGTGAAGATTTTGATCCTACTGGTATAACTATAACAGCCAAATACTCAAATGCCACCAACGCACAAATCGCCTTAACAGATGATAATGTGTCATTTACTGTAGATGATGATGAATTTACCACTGTGACCGCTCAAGGTGCAACGACAATTAAAGTGGCATATGGTGACAAGAGCGATGAGTTAACTATTACTTTTGCCGTCAAGGTAGTTGCCTCTATTGAGATAGGTGGCACTCTAACAAACACAGAGTACACAATAGGAGATGATTTTGATCTCAGTGGTCTCACGATTACTGTTACATATACAGATTCTGAGACTTATGCTGCGGAAACCATAAATATAGATTCAACAAATCCTTATATTATTTGCTCTATTGATCCTGAAAAACCTGGGACTGAGGGTACACCATTTACTCTAACTGTGACATATTTTACAAAAAGTGATACTGAGACTTATACATATAGTTGCACTCCTGTAGATAAACCTGGCAGAAGATAAAGATGATCACAAAAGATGTTATACTCCGCATGAATTAAATATAAGCATATAATGCATAAGACTAAAAAGCACTTATCCAAGTAATTTGGATAAGTGCTTGTCAAATGTAGTAAACCATATATACAGGTAACCCGACTTAAATGATGTTATGAAAACGCAAAGATGCTTTTATGAATGCTAATATGACAAAATACTACAAACTGCTTTTAAACTAACTAAAGAATCATTTCTTACTAATTTGCTATTATTTGTGAAGTAAAAAGATGCAAGCTATTAGCAAGGGAGTGAAATTGAGTACAATAAAGTTTTATAATCTCGATGTTTTTAATCTAAGATTCTTCATGTCAAATTGCTTTTTTAACCAAATGCTTAAATTATAATATAACTCTTAAAACGGGAAATCTGCAGATAACAAGCACTTGGGATTTATACTACCTTGTCAGATTAAAGCCCAGTATTGCGTTTAATTGTTACTTAATACTAAGCGTGATTGCAAAGCCATAGGACGATCTGACTCCCGCGTGGTAGTTATCAGTAAACCTCTTTAATATAATACCTCATATATCGCATTGATCCATAAGAGCGCAATGGTAAATTGCCAAAAACGATATATAATTTGGGCTCTTTCATTTTCTAGTTTCCATGAATTTATTTTGTAATAAATTGTCAGATTATATACCTTTGAACGAAAAAGGTGTTTATTTATGAGGAGTTGCAAGCTGAATATGTAGAAATGAGCGATAAAATCAACCAATTTCAAAAAAATACTTGCTATTGATTGCTCTTTTGTGATAAAATAACACACAATAAATCGTAGATGATTTTTGCTTTGCTATGTTGATATGCTAAACAAAATATATACAATTAGTAAGTAATACTTTAAATACGAATTATAATTAAATTAATAACATAATGGAGAATATTTCATGAATAAAAAACGATCCAGTATTAAATATCCTGTACTCGTTCTTGTTTTTGTACTTGCTTTGCTAGTTGCTATATTTGCAGTAGCGTGTGATAAACCAGAACCAGCGCCAACTGTTGACAAAATTGAAATTACAACAGCGCCAAGAGTCGCATATTTTATAGATGACAAATTTGATGCAAGTGGTATGGTTGTAACTGCAACATATTCAGATGGCAAAACAGCAGCAGTGACTGACTATACTATATCAAATACCAACGCACTTAAAGCGACTGATACCAAAATAACGATAACTTATGCTGAAAAGGTAGCAGATGTTGCTATTACAGTTGTAGCAATAGAAAAGATTGAAGTTACAACACAACCTACAACAAAGAAATATGTAGTAGGCGAGAAATTTGATGCAACTGGTATGGTTGTAACAGCAGAAAGTGCAGATGGAAAAACCAAAGCACCTGTGACTGGCTATACTCTATTACCTACTGCCGATACCGAACTTGCAATAACTGATACGAAAATAACGGTAACTTATGCTGAAAAGACAGCGGAAGTTGAGATTACAGTTGTATCAGTAAAATCTATTGTAGTTAAAACAGGACCTACAAAAGATGAATATACAGTAGGCGAAACATTTGATCCAGCTGGTATGGTTGTAACAGTAACATATTCTGATGACAGCACAAAAGATGTGACGGAGGGCTTTACTACAGCACCTACTACAGGTCTTACTGAAGGAGAAGAGGTAGAGATTACAGTTACTTATACAGAAGGGATAACAACAACGTTAAAAGTAAAAGTAACCGCAGCAGCTGCCGCATAATCTGACTAATACTAAGATGAATCTTAAGACAGCTGATGAAGATGAAAAATCTGATGTGGCTGGTGAAGGTTAAGCGTGTGACACTGGAAGTGATGAAATCACTGAAAGTTGGAATCTAGTGCGTAATTGCACTGTGGGCATTTAAGCCAATTTGAAGCTTACACGCTTACAATTCGTATGTGTATAATGATATAAACGCATATATGAAGTTTATGCTAAACTCATTAAAGCCCTACCTAAAAGTAATTTTGGGTTAGGGCTTTTTTTTTTGCGCTAAATTACACAACTAACCAGTTATATTATCATTCTGCTAGTTGCTGTGCCATTGGGCGGGCATTTTTTTAATTAAACCCATTTTATGCGTCTCTTTTAAATCCCGCTCACGCACATTCCATATAAACTGTCAGCATCTAGCGAGTTCTATAGTTGATTAAGCAATGCTACCACATATCTTTTTAGTTATATCTCTATATTCTAAATTTCAAATTACATATTAATTTAGATACTGGTATAATTCAGCGATTCAAAATAATTACATGCGGTGTTACGTGTTTGGATGCGACTGAGCATGTCACTTTTAAGATATAAAATGCTGGTGCTTTAGGTAATTATACATTAAATTAATGCCTGTAATAAATTTGATTAGATATTATGAAATAGTACATTGACACTAAAATGCCAAATGTTAATAATGCACAAATGAAAATCTGGTTTGATTATTATAGATGTTTTCATAAGTTGCTCAAAAACGAAGTGATCGATATATCATTGGTTTTATGATGATTTCATTAACAAGTTAATCAATCGATCTATGCATCATAAAAAATATTTAACGCACGTCTTTGGATATGTGCGCACATGCGGAATGGAGTGACTACACAAAACGATGTGTTTTTGAGTTGTTGAAACGAGCGGAGAGTAATTTAAAGCGCTTAACATATTACAAAATTTAAAAAATAGCTAAAATTTTTTGTTGTAGCGCTTGCAATATGAGACAAAATAAGCTACAATATAGGAATTAAATGATGGAAATTTGCAATGCGAATCGTGCATCATCGGATATAGTGGACATAACCCAATGCAGTAGCAAAATGATTAAAAGGAGCGACATACAAAACGGAAAAACTATGGCAGATTTAAGAGCTGAATTTGAAATATGGTTTACAACGGTAAATACACGCAAGCATTATGGTATCAACAAGTGCATTGCGTGTCTTGTTGAGGTGTCTGAATACGCTCTGTCACGAAATCTGTCAAAATTTGAATTTTTCTCAATTGATGAACCCAAAGAATTCAAAAGATTGGCTGAGACTATATTAATCAACGAACATTTCTGGGCATATTATAATAAAAAAACTACATATTCTGATTTCTGGGATATAAGATTGTTATATAATGATTTTCTCGAATATAGAGCAAAAAAAGCAACTAGCGCCCACGCTATAACTAATGATGAAACAAACAAAGGAAAAGCTGTCATAACCTCTGAAAAAATGACCATTGTTGATGCCATTGCCTGTGTGCTAAAAAACTCACCGCCATCCACAGTAAAAGAAATTTACGATAATATTGTTTTGCGTGGTTTATATAGTTTTGGTGCAAAGAACCCCATAAGCGTTGTTGCTACTGAAATTATGCGTCATTGCGACAACCAGCACACATATGCCCTTACGTGCAAAATTAAGCGTTTTAGGATCGCTGGTGAGCGGGATGGGCAGTGGTTGTTTGCTAATATAGAAGTAAAACCTGTTTATAATGAAAATAAAGAGGTGGTGCGGGATGTGGATTTTCCAAGCATGGGGCAGACCGTGGATAACTGCGAAAAGCAAAGAGTCATTGAGATTTTCAGAAAACATTTTCCACAGGGGATTCGGCTTCAGTTCCGTGATCTTAGGAGATTAAAAACCGCATATCAAACGGAATACAGCACCGACTTGTCCCTAAATGACGCTGAAATATCTGAAATAATTAAGTTTAGCGGTATTGAAACGGAGCAAAACAAATTCACACACATTGACAATTTACTATGCGGGATTACGATCGATGAGATAGAGACTTTTATTTCGGAGCAGTATGACTTAGGCGCAAATCGCATATGGATTGATCCGTTGTTTAACTACTTCCACCACAAATTAGGGCTTGCTGTTAGTGCTAATTTACTTGCAGAAATAATAATGAAACATGGCAAACAAAAATATCGCAGGTGTAATGGCGACCAGTGTATAGTTTATAGTAGCGCATATAAAACGCTTGACGGGCAAAAGGTGGAAATATCACAAGCGATAGCGAATTTACTTAAGAGAGAGGGCACAAATCTCTCATTAGAAGAGATAGAGAGTAAATTGCCCGTATACCCGCCTCTTAGTTTGAAAAAGTGCTTGAAAACAAACAACAGCAACTATATTATTGAATTGCCTGACAAAACATTTGCGCATATTGGTTGCGTGTACATTACAAGCGATGAATTGACCACAGCAAAACAAATTATAGACCAGTTAGTTTATCAGACGGGCAGAGCAACACGCGCGGTGGTGGCGGCGAAAATCAAAGAGAATGTGCCTTCCGTTTTTGAGAATAACGAGGCATTCGGTGAAGATAGCGTATGGAAAACATTAAGTGTGCTACTTGAAAAAGATTTTGATTTCAGCAACTTTCAAATCGACACAAAGGCGGTGCGCGGTTAGATGTATTCATACGATTGGGACAAAGAAACAGGTGGTATATTATTAAACACAACACCACTTAAATTCAGCAAAGAGCCGCGCCCCGTATATTATCAAGAATTAGACACTTTGGGGTTCGATGAATTTTGGACTTATGCTAAGGACGACAGCAAGCCTTACCTTTGGGCAGAATCCAACGTTTATTATTATCGCGGAATAAAAGTGGCGGAAACGCGTGGTGGCTCACTTTACACAAAACCCAAAATAAGGATAATTGAAGCACCCGAACCAGATGACATGCCACTAAGATTTGTTGATGTTGATGCTATGGTCACGAAGAATATAGGGATTATAGAAGCACTCGCTAATTCGGCTATTAAGTGGGTTTATAACACTTATGAGGAATATAAGAGCAAAGTTGACTCGTTTCATGTCGCATTTAGTGGCGGAAAGGACAGTGTTGTGCTTTTAGATATAGTTGCAAAGGCGCTACCAAAGGACAAATATGTTGTCGTTTTTGGGAATACACAAATGGAATTTCCTGACACAATAAAGGTTGTTACACAGACCGCAGAGTGGTGCAAGCTTCATGGTATAGTTTTTCTTGAGGCAAAGTCGCACATGGATGTTTTAGATTCGTGGCGCAAGTTCGGACCTCCGTCAAATGTTTTGAGATGGTGCTGCAGTGTGCATAAAACGGCACCACAGCAGGCGGAAATTAGAAAACATTACAAAAAAGATGCTCTGCGTGATATGGCATTTGTTGGTGTGCGTGGCGATGAGAGCTTGCGGCGGCGCGAATATGATCTAGTAAGTTGTGGCAAAAAACACAGTATGCAATATAGCGCTCACCCGATTTTAGAATGGAATTCTGCTGAGCTTTATATTTATATTTACTCTCACAACCTCATAATAAACGATTGCTACAAGAAAGGAAGTAGTCGTGCTGGATGTTTGATTTGCCCTATGTCGGGCGACAAAAGCGAGTTTATGCGCCATGCAATTTATCCTAAAGAAACGGAACCTTTTATAAACATAATATCCGAAGCTTATGGGTTATCTCCCGAGGCATCGCACCGAAACCTTGAGTTGGGCGGGTGGAAGCAACGAAAAAATGGGAAAATGCTGTCAGGGTGTCAAGAATCCTACTCCGAGCAACAATCTAGTGACCAAATAGTATTGCATATTTCAAATCCTAAAACTGATTGGATGGAGTGGATAAAAACCATCGGTTTACTAAGACATGTGGCTGATACAAATTATATCATTCAAACAACAAAAGAGGCATTTGAGTTTACACTAAGTCCTAGTAGGATTGGATATCTAGTTTCCATCGACCAGCACAATGCAAAGCAGCATCCTGCATTCTTCAGATTGTTTAAGCAGGTTTTCAAAAAGTCGGCCTGTTGTATTAGATGTCGTGAATGTGTAGCTAATTGCTGTTTTGGAGCACTAAAAATGACGGAGGGCGTTTTTGCAATAGACAATTGCAAGCAATGCAAAGAATGCCATAGCATTAGCAATGGTTGCTTGGTATATCATTCAATAAATATCCCATCAGGAGGAGTAAATGGTATGGGCACTTCGAAATCAGTGGACTGTTATTCAGGACACGGACCCAAAAAAGATTGGGTGGACGATTTTTTCAACAAAGAGGAGACATTTCTAGAAGACAACGGGCTTGGTAGCGTGCAGTTACCTTTTTTCAAAAGGTTTCTGCGCGACAGCGGGTTGATGAATGAGAAAAAGTTTAGTGATTTTGCTCAAGTAGTCAAAACCCTAGGACATGATACCGAGCGTGGGCTTGCACTAATGCTAGTAAATTTAGCTTATACACCTCAGGTTGGTTGCTTTGTTAGGAATACTTCATGTGGCGAAACGTTTACAAGAAGCGAATTTGTTGACTTCCTTTGCAGGTTCGGACTAAGCGAGAACTCAGCGCCTAAAACAGTCGGGAGTTTTGAAAGATTGCTTAATATGTTTAATGCAGTTGGACTAGGGATCGTTGCTAAAAATGGTGGAAGAATCAAATCGTTCACAAGGTCATCTTGGGCATCACCCGACAGCACGGTTATATTATACGCGCTTTATCGCTTCGCTGAGGCATGTGAGGGATATTATCAATTCTCATTAGGTAGGCTTATGGATTTTGACATTGAAAGTAGGGGGATAAGTCCCATGCAGATATTTGCCCTTGATGAGACCAAGTTTGAGAGGATACTTAGCGGATTGTCATCAAAATACCCTGAATTCATAAGTTACAGTTCATCTCTAGGGATGCAAGTAATAACATTACGAAAAGACAAGTCGGCAAAAGCTGTGCTTGAACTGT
>JAITLB010000263.1 GCA_031278175.1 Christensenellaceae bacterium | reverse complement strand
TAATAATGGTAGATTCCAAGAAAATTTAAATGGTATGACACCAGCAGAATTTAGAAATCAAGCTCTCGCTGCTTAATGTTTTGTTTTTTCTTGTGTCTACTTTTCTGGGGGCAGTTCACCTTTTGTCTAAATTGCAACTTTTAAGTGTCAGGCAGAAAGGCAGACTCGCATTTAGTCGTCACCTGCAGACTCATCTGCATGCTGATTTTTAGATGCGAATTTGAGACCGATTATTTATTGTTGTAAATTGCAGAGTTATTTAACAGGTATTTGCCATTTTTGCCTGGATGTGTCATGTTAACTTGATTTTGATTTGATATTTCGAAATGCATATCACCCGAGTTTTTTGAGTTTCAGATTTTAATATATTTTTTTTCTTAAAACGCATTTAAATTAATTGACAGCAGCGGCTCAAATATTATATTATATTGTGCGTTGCGTTTTTAAGAAAACGGAGTGTAGCGCAGTTTGGTAGCGCACTTGGTTTGGGACCAAGGGGCCGGGAGTTCGAATCTCTTCACTCCGACCACGCAATATCTGGTGTGGGCTTTTAGCTCAGTTGGTCAGAGCGGTCGGCTCATAACCGATTGGTCCGCGGTTCGAGTCCGTGAAAGCCCACCATTAAAGTGTAATATGCGGTCCGATAGTTCAGATGGTTAGAACGCTAGCCTGTCACGCTAGAGGTCGAGGGTTCGAGTCCCTTTCGGATCGCCACTTTATGCCTTGGTAGCTCAGTTGGTAGAGCAATGGACTGAAAATCCATGTGTCGGTGGTTCAATTCCACCCCAAGGCACCACATCAAATTTAAAGATGTTGACACATAAAATAGATTTGAGTGAGAGAATGCTGGCTTAGCTCAACAGGCAGAGCAGCTGATTTGTAATCAGCAGGTTGATGGTTCGATTCCATTAGCCAGCTCCAAATTCACTCAAAAGGGCATTATATTTTTTTTATTTCTAATCTCATACTCAATTAAATATTTCTACTTTTACACTAGTGTTGATTTGACTATTGTTGATCTAATGCTAATTATATAAAATTAGGTAATGTCTTGTGAGTTGTTTTAGAGGCAACGCTTCGATAATAATTTTGAGTTTGAGCACGATTTTGCTAGCTTAACCTCGCAGAATTAACCAAAACTAAGAGAATTTTGAATTTGTTTCATTTATAATTCAAATTTTGAAAAGATTAACTTGATATTTGCGCCTATAAGTTATATAATATTATAGGTATAAGCATTGTCTTGCGAGAGTTTGAATATTTTCGCAAATAACAATAGACAACCATCTCTCAAGGATGAGGAGTTGTGTATGGCACAAGCGAGTCTGACTAATCACAAACAATTTAGTTCGCGCTGGACAGAGCGTGATGAAGCGATTTTTATTGATTTACTCAAGCGTAAAATTAACGAGTTGAGATATGAAATAGCGCGCGCCACTTCGCCCTATATCAGAGCTAAACTGAAAACGCGCCGCTCTCAATATCGTGGGTTGCTTGCTAAGGTTGAGACGGGTAATTATAACAGTGATATCCTAGCTGCACAAATGGCTGCATATCAGGGTGCTAAAAACAAAGAGGCTGCAACATATAATGTCAAATCTGCCAAAATAGGGAAGTATATTGATTCCTATGAGGGCATGGATTTTGATTTTGATGCATACTTTAGAAAATCTCGTTATTTTGGCGCTGCATTGCCAATTGTCTTATTAATTTTTGCAATAATATTTACAGCATTAGTTATGTTCAGTATTATTGTGCCAGCTACCAGTGCTATCGATATGGACACTTCAATAGGTACAGCTACATATGAGATGGGGCTGCCTAGGTTGACAGGGTCGGCGGTGCTCTACTTCAAGTTGACGGATGAAAAGGATTTTCTTGTTCCTAATGACGGAGCATGGCCAAATGGCACATTTGCGCAACCTGAGAATGCTATCGAACAAGGTAAGGTCTATACGGATGCTAATGGTAATCTTCCCGCTTCAGTATATTTGCATAAAGATTTAAATATGACTTCAGTTAGTATATCGGGTGTGGATATCGTAAAAGCAGCATTTTATACACCTCTTTTAAAAACATATTCGATAGCTCCAGTAGAAAATATTTTATTCAAGACCGAAAAAGATAAGATATCTTGGTATTATAGGTTATTCATATCAGATCGAGAAGACGCACTAAAAATACAAAAAGATGAGAATGGCGAATGGAATGCTGTAAATATAGTTAATTCTTTGGCAACATACGCAACGATAGTTTTCTTTTTAATCGCTTTGTTGTGTTGTGTCTTAGAGGTTGTAATTAACATAGTACGCATATTTACACACACATCGCGAAGATTTCACGCGATTCCAATCATTTTGCTGATTAGTATGATAATGGTTATTATATGTCCTGTATTCTCACTCATATCAGGATTTGATAACAATGCGTTGACTACAGCCATTACTGATTATTTCGCATTCAATTGGGATACGTTCATATCTGCTAGTGGGTTTATAAACATCAACTACGTTATGGCGATCTTGTGTGGAATAGTTTTACTCTACATACTAATTCCTAAGCTATTTAAGAATAGAGCGTTTAAAGCCCCGACACATGTTCCAAAAGGCAACAGAGCGCATACGTTCCCAGGTCAAAAATATCCGACACCGCCTGGAAAACTGCCTGATAGACCAGTCAAGGGCGCACCGATGCCACAACAAGCGGCGGCATTGCGACCAGTACAGGGTACAGCCAGGAGAGCGTAAATTTATATTTAATTGTCGCTAATGGTTTTAAGCATTTGCAAAGCGCAAAGATTAAACAATGATAGAGTGGCGATTAATATTAAGTATCGCAAATGCATAGTATAATGGTATTGAAAAGTGTTCTATCATCGGTTTATGCTTGTTAGAGCAAAAAAGAGTTTTGCTAGTGAGATTGTGAGTTGTACTATGTCATTAATTAGAAATAATAGTTTTATAATAAGAGATGTGCTCGGTTGGGCACTTTTCTTATATAAGCAGAGTTTTGGGGGATTTGTAAAAAATGTTTGAGTACTTGAAAAGTTATGTTAATGCAGCAAAGGATCGTGATCCAGCCGCACATAGCAAATTTGAGATATTATTGACATATGATAGCATTAAGGCATTAATGCGCCACCGCCTAGCGCATAAACTGTATGTGAGAGGCTGGCGATTAATTCCACGTCTAATAATGACACGCGTTAAGCATATTACTGGTATAGATATTCACCCTGGTGCTACGATAGGGAAAGGTGTATTTATTGATCATGGTTCGGGTGTGGTAATAGGCGAAACTGCTGAAATAGGCGATAATGTTATAATATATCAAGGTGTGACACTCGGCGGAACAGGTAAGGACATAGGCAAAAGGCATCCAACAGTAGAAAATGATGTAATGATTTCAGCTGGAGCAAAAATCCTCGGGCCTGTGGTAATAGGTGAAAACACCAAAATTGGTGCTGGATCTGTAGTATTAAACAATGTGCCATCGAATTGTACTGTTGTGGGCGTGCCAGGTCGTATAGTGCGCATGCATGGACAAAAATATCAAGATAAGACAAGTCAGAAACTGCCAGATCCAATATTGGACGAGTTCAAGCAATTGACTAAACGCGTAAATGCTCTAGAAGTTTTGACGGGTGTTCCAGTATGTAAATATTTAGCAGAGGACTATGATTATATTGAAGACCCACTTGATAGTTCCAAACTATAGTAGTATCCCAAATACCTAAGGAGCCAAATTAATGTTGAGATTATATAATACACTGACACGAAAAAAAGATGAGTTTAGCCCATTAAAAGGTAATACAGTTCGCATGTATTCATGTGGACCTACTGTATACAACTATGCTCACATAGGGAACTTGAGAACATATGTTTTTATGGATCTAGTAAGACGCGCTTTAAGGTATGATGGATATAAACTTAAAGGTGTCATGAATATTACTGATGTTGGGCATTTGTTATCGGATTCCGATGACGGTGAAGACAAAATGGTCATCGCAAGTAAGCGCACGCAGAAAACTCCGCAAGAGATAGCTGAAATGTATACAACTGTCTTTTTTGAAGATCTTGCAAAGTTGAATATAGGAAAACCTGAGATAATTGTAAAAGCTACGGATCACGTAAGCGAAATGATTGTATATGTAAAAGAGTTGCTTGATAATGGTTTTGCGTATGAAACTTCAGACGGCATATATTTTGACATAGCAAAATTTCCACGCTACGGCATGTTAAGTGGTGCAAATTTGACCGAACAACTTGCTGGTGCGCGAGTAGGTATTAATAGTGACAAACATTCGCCAGCAGATTTCGCGCTGTGGAAAAAGGCCGAACCCGCGCATATAATGCGATGGGATAGTCCTTGGGGTGATGGTTATCCAGGTTGGCATATTGAGTGCAGCGTGATGAGCAAAAAATATTTAGGCGAGACCTTTGATATTCATAGCGGTGGGGTCGATCATATTCCTATCCATCACGAAAATGAAATAGCTCAAAACGAGGCGATATCTGGAAAGAAGTCTGTTAATTATTGGATTCACGGCGAATTCATGTTGGTTGACGGTGGCAAGATGAGCAAAAGCTTAGGCAACACCTATACCATTTCAGATTTAGAAGAGAGAGGTTATGCACCGCTAGATTTTAGATATTTTTGTCTGAACGCACATTATCGAACAAAGCTGAATTTTACGTTTGCGGCTATGGATGCTGCTAAAACAAGCAGAGAAAAGCTCTTAGTGCAAATAAGCAAACATAAAGCATCGACAACGACTACACCTCATACTATTCTAGATACTTATCGACAGTCTTTTAAACAAGCTATTGAGGACGATGTCAATGTGCCACTTGCATTAGGCATTTTGCATACAGCTATAAAGGAATCAAAAAGTATAGATATTTATAAACTGGCATGTGAGTTTGATGAGATATTCGGATTATCTCTGAATGATGTGCAACCTTACACTGAGAGCGACAATACATCTACTTATGACATACCCGAAGCGGTTTTGGAATTAAGCCGTGAGCGAACTGACGCAAAAAATGCTAGAAATTATCAACTTGCTGATTCAATAAGGGCGAAAATCAGTGACATGGGATATTTAATTGTAGATACTAAGGGTGGTGTTACTATTACACCTAAGGCAAAACCATAATGCAATGTCCAGAGTGTAAAATTGAAATTGGTTGCAGAACACGTGTTTGTCCGCTCTGTCATGCCTCACTTGAAGAGGAATATAATAACAGTCCGAGATTGCCAAGATATTTTCCACAACGTGGTCGCATCCCATTATTAGGCACATCACTTTTTGATCGTGTTTATCTTATTATAGCTATTACAATCGCCGCAGTAATGTTGACCGTGTTTTTGCTAATAGGGATGTTTAGGTTTTTTTGGGTGACTCTTGCTGCACTGTTGTATTTATATTTCTTAATTCGCAATACGATAAAAGGAACTGACCATTTTACGCACAAGGTGGTTTTGCAGACGATCGTCTTGACTTGTATTTCATTTACGCTTCCACCTGCATTTACTAGACCGCTAGTTATATATGAATACATACTGCCCGCACTATACCTAGTCGCAATTATTATGCTTGGGATTTTCACTCTTGCCAATTATAAGATGTTCTCACGACATCTTATAAATTTAGTTTTTGTCGCGATCTTAGGGTTATTCCCTTTAATTATCATAATGTTGAGTAGTTCCGAAGGTCGTCCTAATTTCATATTTGCCATGGTGACGGCATCACTTGCCGCTATGATAATAATTATAGCACTCGCTTCCTCATCTAAACGTATTGTTTCCGAATTAAAACGATTGTTTCATGTCTAGCTTAAAATATCTAGACTAAAAATATTTTTGCAACTGCCATTTTGTTTTGAGCAAAAATCGAATTTGGAAATTCCCTGTTTTGCTAGCGCGATTAAAGTTCTCTTGACCATTTTTAGTGGGAGTATCAAAAGAATTTGCAATAGTTGATTAGTTGAATGAAAGCTTGCAACCGAATTTGTAATGTAAGGTGTTGGTTAAAGCGGTTATAATGCTCTAAGAGGCACCTCCTTGTCGATACCGCACATTTTATCGATTGAAGTTAATTTACGCTACGTTGACAATAATACATGCTAAAAATGAATGATGATAAAGCACGCTGATTATTGTATTGCGTGTGCGTGCTACCACCTGCGATTTAACACAAATTCAAAACGCTAGAGTACTAACAATCAAGATTGCGCAATGTTTTAGGTTCAAGTTTTAAACTAACTATTTCTATATACGCTGGCTTGCTTGAAAAGATAAACAATGTTTATTTTTTCAAGCATCCGAGTTTGTGAGATATACGGTGCGTGGCGAACATTTTGGATCTGTGTTTAGAGTGTAAATATATTTTTGACTTTAGTTAGCAAATTTTAACATTAAATACACGAAAATTCGAGTACATAAAAGCATAATATTCTCTGTGATATCGGATTTAAAGTAGTCACATCGAAATGGTGTTGTTATTGAGGCAAAAATACCTGCGTAAAATTATCAATTTTAGTAAGAAATATCAAAAACACTATTGACAATTAATAGCCAAAAAGTTATAATCTGGCCAAGATTTTTGCCCACAAATAACCAATATTTCATTGTATGGTTTTGTGCGCTAAATGCAACAGAAATTTATGCCAAATTTGACATAAAAGTATTGTTTTTGTAACGAGCGAAAACAATTTGAAATTTGATAAATGGCATATAGAAAAGGAGTTAAGACACATGTTTTAACCCCTAGTATGTGAGGCACCTGCCGTTTTGTAAATAGTGAGGTTTGTGACCATGAAAAACTATTTGAGTGTAGAAAAGCACAGAGAGCAATTTAGATCCCCGGTTAAATTATTAAAATTCTTTACGCTTGCAATGCTAATGATAATAGCGTTCTCTATGGTCTTTTTGATTACGATGCATAGTCTAAACAACACTATTGAAGATGTCTTACAAGACAAAGGAGATGGGAAT
>JAITLB010000074.1 GCA_031278175.1 Christensenellaceae bacterium | reverse complement strand
TGGAGAAGCAACAGCTGGCAGTCCATCCATCGGTACTCCAACTATCGTTCCTAAAATACCATAACTTATATACGTTATATACATGTATGCTATCTTGGCACTCGAGCTAATAGTCCCTAGTGGCATAAATAGTAGAACCGTCACAATTCCAAACGGTATGCCCCCAAACATAATATACGGTCGCATCTTTCCCCATCGAGTATGTGTCTTATCGATTAGAGCTCCCATAAATGGATCGTTTAAACCGTCAAATATTTTGGCGACTAAAAACATTATTCCGACCTGTACTGGGTTTATGCCCATCACCGATGTGTAGAAAATGAGCAGATACCCTTGTGTCAAGCCCGTTATCGCAGATGTGGCAAATTTTGCCATCGTAAACGTTATATAGTCTTTACGTTTTAAATACTTTTTATTTAAATTTACCGTTGCCTCATTAGCAGCCATTATTCTAGCTCCTTAAATAGTATAGTTATAGTTTTCTTGCGAAGAAATTTTCTTCATAATAAGCAAGTGTAAATGCGCCAGTAGCACTCCACGCTTGCAACAATGAACCTTCTGGATGGAAAGGTGAATAAAACTCTGTTGGTGTATAAGTGCCTCTCTCAAGTGCGCTCTCAAACCAACGTGTTAGAGGATAATCACCATTCATCCCATATATATATTTGGCATATGCGTATATACATGACCAATATGGCCAGTCCGCACCATTATGATAAAAATATGGTAGTGATGACTTTTGAACAGTAGCTCTTGCGTCAGAATAAAACGGAAACACGCACAGCGTTCCAAAATCACCTGCGCATTGGTTGTTATTATTCTTGCTCTCGAGCAGTCGCTCTGCATTAACTAACATACGTTTGGCTCTTTGCTTATCACATATTTCGAAAAGCGCAACTATTATCGTGTCTATCGATAAATTGCCTTCAATAAAATCATCACTTTTATAATTGACAAACCAGCCTTTATCATCATCCCAAAGGATTTCATTTATAGCAGATTTCACTTTTTCATATAGATTTGCATAATGCGCACTCTTATCCTTAAGCCCTTTAACTCTAAAGAATTCACTTAACGCATATAACGCACGAGCATAAAGCACGCAATCATATGTTACGTACCCTGTTCTAAATACATTGTCACACCAATCACGACGATTATATTTTCCATCTTTTACAAGAAGCCCAGTCTTATCAGTTTTTTCTCGCAGTCTATTTATTACTTTTTCAACGAGATCTAATACCGTTATTCCACCAACTCTCTCATCCAATATTGAATAATCGCGAGATGCTGCAATATAATCATACGTCATCAAGGATAGAAAAGATGGAGAATCATAATGCTGTCCCCAGTGACTCTTGAAATTAAATTTGACCGCTGACGCGCAATCACCTGTGTTCTTGTTTACTCCTCTTGAAAGGGTTAAAATTTCATTTCTCACTAATTCGGGTTTTACTGGTAGTACAGCTAACGTGGTCCAATACCCATCTCGGAAATATGTTCTTGCAGGAAATTGATATACAAGACCAGCTAAAAAGCCTTTAAATTCACCTAGTTCTTTATAGTTGCAAAGTGCGCAATTCAAAAGCGAGACATAGAAAGATTTCAATTTTTCATCATCATTGCATTTCTTTGGTGTAGATGAGACGAGAAATTCTATGTACTCTTCTGCTTTTTGCAATTTCTGTTCGAATTGTGGAAGCAGTTTAGCTACGTCAACGAAAGTGAAATCACCACGCGTGCCAGCGCTTAAAACATACCTGAACACCCGTCTTGTCCCTCTCGGCACATCGCCACCTATTGAAAACTGGTTATAAAATCCGCGCTCTGATTCTAGCGGACAAATGTCCACATTCGATGCCACGTCAAGATAGAAATCACCAGTAACATCGCCTCTTATGCAATCAACAGTTTCTATTTTCTCGTGTTTTCTTTTTTTCTTTTTTAACACACCACCGATTAAGCGCATAAAATTACGCATGTTCAATCGCCCTGCTGGTAAATGCTCTAAATAAGATAAAAAGTCTATGCCAAAATTCATTGTTGCTTCGAATTTAAAATCGCTATCGCTCTCGACTAGAAATTCGACATATATCGCATTATCATTTTCATCTAAAAATTGTTTGCTCTCGAGCTGAACATCCGCAATGCTGAATTTCGTGGTCTGCATTCTCCCGATCATTTTAACTTCTTTTTCACCCGACCAGTCGTAAGCCTTGCCATCTATTGAAAAAAGCGCGAAAAAGGATGAAAATACAGAATACTTGTTCATTACTGCATATTTTGATATTGCTCCTGTTCCATCAAATTCTGCAGTTGCACGATTATTGCCCGTTGCATATTTAATGCGTTCGGCAAATGGTGCAAATTTTATTATGCTACCTTGCCTAAAGTCAATGCTCATTTTTAGTCATTCCTGCTGTTATTAATGCTTCTTCTTCTACTCTTTTCTGCAATTCGGTGTAAAACAAATCCTCATCGATAGGGAGTATAATATCCTTGTTTAGCCAGGTCGATAAATATGCAGCATTCGAAAGTGTCAACCCATTAATGCCTTCAATTCCTGGAGCAATGAGACTTTCTTTGCCAAGTACGGCCTTGCTGAAATTCCTAAATATATACATATGTTCGCCGATTATTCCCCAGCGTATCGCCTTTTGCAATATATTGGTGGAATATTCATAGGTGGTTATTTTTATTGGTCTCATAGGCATGAATTTTTTATTCTCAGCATTAAACTTTGATTCAAATTTATTTAATTTATTGAATATCATTTTAGCGCCGAGAAGAGTAGATTCAATTACTATTTTACCGCCATCACCTGTTATTTCAAGGCGATTAGTGCCAGGGTAATCGTGCGTTGATGTAATAAAAACACCACTAGCCCCATTTGCGTATTCGGTGTAAATTGTAACGTCGTTTTCTACATTTATTTTTCGACCTACACCTACTTTTGCATAACCTCTAACTTTTGTGGGCATCCCTGCTAACCATTGAAACAAATCCAACTGGTGTGGTGATTGATTAAGTAAAACACCTCCACCTTCGCCTGCCCATGTTCCACGCCATCCGCCTTGATCGTAATATGCTTGTGTTCTATACCAGTCCGTAATAATCCAGTTTATTCGCTTAAGTTTACCTAATGCACCAGTCTCTATTAAGTCTTTAGCTCTTTTATATAGCGGGTTGGTGCGTTGATTATACATAATCCCAAACGTAAGCTCTGGATGGTCTGCTGCCGCTTTATAAAGCGGCGCTAAAGCTTTAGTATAGACACCTGCGGGTTTCTCACTTAATGTGTGTTTCCCTGAATTCAGTGCATGCGTAGCTATTTCTGGATGTAAATAGTGTGGTGTTGCAACTACAACAGCATCTACATCAGGCATGGCAATTAACTCTTTGTAATCTTCTACTACTTTTACACCTTGCAGGTTTTGTTTTGCCCATTTTATGCGCTCTTCAGAAATATCGCAAACAGCTGTAAGTGTTGCGTTTTTATCTAAGCCTTTCTTTATCTTTTGCGCATGGGTGTGTCCCATTTTACCAATACCGATAATACCATATCTTACTTTGCCCATATGTCGTATCTCCTTAGCGCGTATTATTATTTAAATTCTTTTTTGTTTTAAATCGCGCTATTTGATTTAAGTTTGGTTTATTCATAATCATCTCTTCCGGTGATCTTTTTTAGCATCTCTACAAGATTATTATATTGCCATTTGAACACCTCTTCTCGTGAAACCTTTTGAAATCGTCTAACCCCAGCAGTCTTATCAATTTGTTTAAACACCTTGCCCATTTTTGTGCATGCTAGAAATGGAATGAATGCGAACAATCTCTTAAATGTAGCATACTTAGCCGTATGTGGTTCAAGCGTTAAAAAGCCACTGTATCCTGATGATATTAAATCTTCTAGCAACTCTAATATTTGGCCCGATCCAGTTCCCAATGGTACTTCAACACCATTTAAACAATCTTTCATATGATAATATACTGTGCGATCTTTCGTTTCCAAAAAAGCTTTCCTCGCATCAACTCCACATTGAATATAATTTGAGGCATCGTAGCATAATTTCATTTGAGGATGGTTGAGTCTGTCATGTAATTCTATTACGCGTTCGGGCACATCTCCATATATTTTTTTCTCGTTTTCATGCAACAAAATGATATCATGACCTTCGGCTAATGATAAAAACCCTTGCCATTTCTTAACTACATCATCGCCTGTTTTTTTCGTAATTACTTCGCCACAAAAAAACGAAAAGCAACGTATGTATTTGCATCCAGTGTGCTCTGCAATTTTTATAAGCTCCACTAGTTTCTTTTTTTGAGCTTCGTATGCCGTGTCGTCTGCTAGCGGAATCTTGCCTATTGACGATCCAAGTGATGAAAGCTTGATATTGTTTTTTTCTAATACTGGCCACACATCACGCACAAATTCATCGGCAGTAAAATCCGTTATTCCGCGCCCATTTATCCTGCGTGGACACAGATATTTGCCACCCAAACTTTTGATCAAGGTAATTTGTCTATCTAACTGAAGGGATGCCTCATCATAGAAACCTGATATTTTAACCATTCGCGTTCTCCTTATGCTTTAATTATTTGCATTTTCTTCCTCTCGCTTTTGAGTGAACACTTCCACATATTTGTCGCCGTCAAGAGGTAATCTTACTTCACAGTTTTGCCAAGCTGACAAATATATTCCATTTATCAGTGTAAGTGCATAAATTCCGTCTTTTGCAGGTGCTATCAATTCTTCACCAAACAATATATGATCGACAAAGTTTCTTACAACGCGTATTTGTTGTCCGTATATAGCATCAGCTATCAATCTGAAAATTCCATAACTAAAAGTTTTTCTTTTTATATCACTGCTACCATATCCGGCTACAGTTTGTTCGTTTACTTCAGGTTCACTCTTAGAAAAAGAATAATAGTGTGCGCGATGTTTTCCAAGTAGAATTCGTCCACTATCGCCTGAAAGTTCTATACGGTTTACACCTCTTAACTCATGTCCAGATGCGTTTAGCGAACACATTGCGCCGTTTTGGTATTCTAAAACTGCCGTTACATCATTTTCTGTTGTTATTTTCCTATTAACTGTTGACATGGTGGCACATATGCTTATAGGCAAACCGACAAACCAAGTTAGAATATCCAACTGATGAACACATTGGTTAATCAAAATGCCACCACCTTCACCTTTTAACGAGGCGCGCCAACTATTATTTAAATAATACGCGTCAGATCTATACCAATCCGTCACGATGAAACTTATACGTCTCACTGTGCCTATTCCATTATTGTCTATTATCTGTTTTGCCTTTTTATACACTTTGTTGGTGCGCTGGTTATACATAATTGCAGCTGATGATCCTACATGATTTTCTAAGAATTCAAGAAATCTTTTCGCTTCTTTTATATCCACACCGAGCGGTTTCTCTATTAAGACATGCTTATTATGTCTTAGGAAATATTCAGCTATTTCAATATGGAAATAATGTGGCACTGCTATAATGACAGCATCTATTTCAACCTTTTCCATTATTTCGCGATAATCGCTAAATGCTGGAATCTTTTTATGCTTGCAAAAGAACGCTGTCAGTGCGTTGCTATCTATATCGCACACTGCTGACAATGTCGCATTTTTTACTCTTGCTTTCATCAGATGATGAGCATGAATAGATCCCATCCGTCCTATGCCTATTACAGCAAACTTGACGCATTTAGCATTCTTTCTCATAGTGTCCTCTATACACCTGAATAGGCATTAAAGCCACCGTCAATAGGCAATACAACTCCTGTTATAAAACCACTTAGACTGTCATCAGTCAAAAAATACACTGCGCCCAAGATTTCACTAGCTTCACCAAAACGCCCCATCGGTGTATTTCTTATGATTTTTTCTGATCTCGGTGTAAGTTCACCCGATTGCGTGTATAACAACCATTTGTTCTGCTGTGTCGAGAAAAAACCAGGAGCTATAGCATTAACTCTTATTCCTGACTTAGCAAAATATACCGCTAACCATTGGGTAAAATTCGATACGGCTGCCTTTGCTGCTGAATAAGCTGGAATCTTTGTCAGTGGTGTAAAAGCATTCATTGATGAAATATTTAATATCTGTCCACAACCTCTCTTTGCCATCGCTTCTGCGAAAACTTGAGAAGTCAAAAACGCACCTTTGAAATTCAAATTAAAAACAAAATCTATGCCCTCTTCGGGCAAATCAAAAAATGTTTTGTCCACTTTCTCGTTTATACTAAAAAACTCATCCTCGGTAGTCGCAGTTGGTTTATTCCCACCTGCACCATTAATTAGTATATCGCAACCACCAAATTCCGCTGTTATTGCATTTTGTGCATCAATAAGCGACTTTTTATCTAGTACGTTAGCTTCATATGCTTTGACCTTGCCAGGAGAATCTTTCAATTTTTCACTGAGTGCGCTTACAGCTTTGTAATTAATATCTAAAGCAGCAACATTTGCACCGCGAAGAGCAAAATCCTCAACAATCGTCGAGCACAAAACTCCAGCGGCACCCGTTATAACAACAGTCTTATTCATTATCGATGATCCTCCTTTTTAATATCGCTTCAACGAGTCCAGCTATGTAACTAGCACCTAAGGCACGATCATATAAACCATAACCACCGCACTTAGCCTCGCCCCAAATCATTCTTCCATGATCTGGTCTGATATATCCATCAAAACCTGCATCTATTAGTTCCTTTAAAACAGCATACATATCAATATCGCCACATTTTGACAAATGCGCCGTTTCGTAAAAGTCTCTAGCGTTTTCTCTCTTTACATTTCGCAAATGCACAAAATGAATACGACCTGTTGCTACTTTTATTATATCTAACAGGTTGTTTTCTTTTGCTGCTGCAAACGACCCAGTGCAAAAAGTTAATCCATTCGCAGGATGATCTACCAACTTTAACAATCTTGATACAGCCGAAGCATTAGTTATTATACGTGGAAGCCCGAATAAACTCCATGGCGGATCATCAGGGTGAATTGCCATATTTATGCCATTCTCTGCTGCTACTGGAATGATTTCTGACAGGAATACTTCAAGGTTCTTCCAAAGCTTTTCTTCATCAATTGCTTTATATTTATTTAATAGTGCTTTTAATTCAGTTTTGCTATAACTTGCATCCCATCCTGGGAGCGACATGTTTTGATTTGCTGGATCAATTTTCAATATTTCGTCATGCTTATAAGCTAATGCATGAGATCCATCCGGATAGGCAAAATTTAAATCACTTCTTACCCAGTCAAAAGCAGGCATGAAATTATAACAGACACATTTTATCCCTTGCTGTCCTAAAATGCGCAAATTTTCTTTGTAATTCTCTATATAAGGTTTTGCTAATGGTCCACCCAACTTTATTTGCTCATGTACGGGCACACTTTCTATAACCTCACAACTAAGCTCAGCCTTTTTGCATGCCTCTTTGAGTTGTGCTACACTATCAAAGCGCCACACATCTCCAGGTGGGACATCATACACAGCGGTGACAATCCCGTCTACTGCTGGTATTTGCCTAATCATATCAAGCGTTATTTTGTCGGAAGAACCGTACCATCTAAATGTTATTTTCATATTCTTCTATGTGCCTTTCCTTAATTAGTGTTTGGGTGCTAATCATTCAGCTGGTTATTAGATTATTCATTTAGTTAACCGCTTTTTCATGTTACCATATGAAATGGCTTTTGCTACTTCCATTATCCTTTCATCACCACCTTCGAATCTAGACAAGAACGATGCTAATATTGCACGGAAATAATCGTGGCGGGCATATGATAAATAGCTTCTGCCATCTGTCGTCATGCCAGGTATGCATCCAATATGCGATAAATCAGACATAATCTCAAAATATTCAAATAGCCCTCGCTTGTGATCGTTAAACCACCACGGCACACCAATTGAAACATTTGGAAATGACTCAGCTATTGTTGTAATTGAGTGATACGCTGTAGGGTTCAATACGTATAGTATAATGTTTGGTAAATCATCAAGTTCTGATAACAACCGGCGCAACCCGTTAGTGTTAATTGCTGCAGTGGCAGCATCAAATCCTGTATCCGCACCTAGTTTTTTAAATGCGCGTTTGTTGACATTTCTCAAAACTCCTAAATGCATTTGAACTGTAAATCCATTTTTGTAGCAGAGATCCAACCAGAATTGCGTCATAAATTTCAAATATGCTTGTCTTTGATTTGATTTAATTGTGCTAGTCCGCCTGTTATCAAAGATCTCTTTTGCTGATTTATATGAATACACACTTGCATGTGCAGGAAGAGTTTTTAAAGGTTTCTCATTTCCAGAAGACTCATACCTTTTGAAAGGTACATCATTTATATCACTTAAATTAGTTTGATAGCTAGCGCGACTTAACCATGCTTTGATAACATCCAATTCAGTGTTCCAGTCAAGCAAACCCTCAACACCGACATCTGAGAACTGACAACCAGCACTCTTAAATTCTTTTGCTCTTATCCGAACAGCTTGCAAAAACCCGTCAAATGAGGCATCCGTTTTTGCTATTTCGGTGAGCTTCACTACGTAATCCCAAAAGTCAGGAGCATCTATATTAAAACATCGATCCACCCTAAATGTCGGCTTTACAATTGTCTTGAAACCTTCGTCTGCTAGTTGGATATGATACTTCAAATCTGTAATAGGATCGTCTGTTGTCGCTAAATATTCAACATTTGATATTTCTAGCAGCTTTCTTGGTGATAATTGTCTTTCTTGTATTACACTGTTGGCAAGAGAGCGGATTGCATCAGCATTTTCTAAACATAACGGTAAATCTATACCAAAATACTTAGAGAGCTCTAAATTAGCCCAATCCTGCACAGGATTTCCGAATGCAAAACCAGCAACATTTGCAAATGCCCTAAATTTCTCTTCTTTGCTAGCATTTCCATATATCAAACGCTCGTCTACACCAGCCCGACGCATCAAACGCCATTTATAGTGATCATGTTTCAACCACATGTCACTTATATCGGTAAATGGAATATCTTCTAATATATCTTTTGCCTCAAGATGACAGTGATAGTCTAGAATAGGTAAATCCTTTATTGATTGATATATGCGCCTGGAAAGGTCGTTTTTTAGTATATTATCTAATACACTCATCTTATTACTCTCCCTGAGCCATCGCCAGCAATTAGTCTAAGTACATCATCTAAACTAACTCTGTTGAAGTCGCCCTCTATAGTGTGTTTAAGACAAGACGCAGCAGTAGCAAATTCAATTACTTGTTGCTGTTTTGTGAATCCTAGCGTTGCTGGATTTATAATCCCTGCAATTAATCCTGCACAAAATGCATCACCCGAACCGATTCTATCAACAATATCAATTTCATATTCTCTTGATCTAAAACATTCGCCACGAACTGATAATATCGCTGACCATTTATTTACGCTAGCTGATATACTGCCACGCAGTGTAAATGCTATGTAGTCTAAAGAGTTAAATTTATTATGTAATTTTTTTGCCAGTTTTTCATATCCAGCAATATTTAAAGTGCCTTTTACAGTGTTGGTGTTTTCTGCTTCAAGTCCAAAAACATCACGACATTCATCTTCATTTGAAATTAAAATGTTAACATATCGCATCAGTTCGGTCATTGTCGCGCAAGCTGTACTTCGATCCCAGAGAGCCTTGCGATAGTTCAAGTCACATGAAACTATGACAGCGTGTTTTTTTGCCACCTCAAGCAATCTAATAAGGGTTCTGCGTACGCTATCGGAGAGTGCGGCTGTTATTCCTGTGAAATGAAAAACCCGAATATCTTTAAAAATTTCTTCTAGTTTTTCGTCACTGATTTCTGCCTCAGAAATGTCATTTATGGCAGAATTCTTTCTGTCATAGATTACAACACTCGGCCGTTGCGCAACACCTTTCTCTACATAATATATTCCTAATCTTTCACCACCTCGCAAAATATGTTTGGTTTCTACTCTTAAACTATTAAGACTAGCTAAACACGCATCACCTAGCAGTCCTTTCGGTATTTTGGTAAAAAATGTAGCATCAATGCCAAAATTAGCAAGAGAAACGGCAAAATTAGCTTCGGCCCCACCATAATTTATATCAAATGAATGCGCCTGTGATAATCTTGCATAACCTGGCGGTTGCAGACGCAACATTATTTCTCCATATGTTAATACTTTATTTCCTGCCATCTTTTTTTATGAATTCCTCAATCGTTTTTACCCACCGCTCTATATCTGCATTGGGCTTTAAGAGTTCAGATCCAGCACCTACAGCACTAGCACCAGCTTCTAACCAATCTTTCAAGTTGTCGATGGAAACTCCGCCTGTCGTAAGAAATTTGACATTGGGAAACGGACCCTGTAACGCTTTTAGTATTTTTAAGTCTGCTGGAAACAACTTAAGAAAATCGACACCGTATTCCAAAGCTTGAACTACTTCAGTAGGTGTATATACACCAGGAATAACTGCAATTGAATAAATATTACAAAGTTTTAAAACTTCGCAACTAACACACGGACTTACAACGAACTGCGCTCCGCACATAATGGATGCTCGGGCTGTTTGAGCGTCTAATATTGTTCCCGAACCGAATAGCACATCACTGTTTTTATATTTCTTTGTACAGCACTCTAAAACGTCAGTTGCATTTGGCGTTGTAAAGGTAATTTCAATAATCTTAACACCTTTATTTATCAACTTTTCGACTGAGTCAATGGCGTGATCTGCTGAGTTTCCTCTTACAACAGCGACAAGCTTCTCTTCTTGAATTAACTTGTATACTTCGTATTTGCTCATATACTTAACTCGTATTTTATTCTTTATTTAATTATATCACTTCCTGCACCTAAATTCAATGCACAATCTAGCTAAATATATGGACAAAACGGACATGTTTATTCGCCTATTTGAGTTATATCGCCACTAAAGCCGCGTTTAAAATATAATTTGGCTATTTTTTTTTGTCAGTTCAGGATAATATTAAAGGTGACTAAACTTTTTAAATTGCTTTTATCGGCAGTGTCGACAATAAATGAAACACTACCTTGTCACTATCTTTGTGAGTGCTTTTGCTAGTTTCACGTTATGCGTTTAGTAACTAATAGTAGAACAGCAGAAACTACATACACCAAATATTGCCATCACTCCTCACCACGACAAATCTTATACATCTAATGCATTTAAATTAATCAAGCAAAAATAAATGTTACAAACTAGCAAGCATAACTTGTTTTAATAAGCATTAGAAATATCGCTTTAACCAAATTAGGCAGGGGCAGTTAAACAAATATAAACAGTGTAGAATTGTATAGAAAATAGTCCATTATGGACAAACCGAGAATTATTTTGTATAATATTAGACGGTGGTACTATGGCTTACTTGATTTACATTGGCAAACAGCCCAAAACCAAATTAGTCCCAATGCATAATCATGTTGACTGGGAGATTATTTGTTGCACGCATGGCAGTGGGGAAATGCTTTTCCAAAACGAAGTATCTATCCACTACGAGCGAGGCGATGTATTAGTAATACCGCCTAATGTTTTGCACATGAACGCATCCGATGACGGCTTTAAAAATATTTATATGAGAATTGGTCAATGGTCAACATTACACTGCAAAGCTTTTAAAATGCCTGACCACGGAGGTTTCTTGCGCGCATTAGCAAAACGTTTATTGCTGACTACCGCATCAGACATCAAATATCGCACCGCTATAACTCAGAACTGTGTTGACTTATTGCTGAATTTAATTATAGCTGGATGCGACACTGATCATCACTCAAAATACGTAGATATATTAAGGGATAAACTAATTGAAAATTTTGCGGATGAAAACTTCTCAATTCAAGACTGTGTAAAAGATATGCCACTTTCTCCTGAATATTTGCGCAAGCTTTTCACAAAAGAGCTTGGTATATCACCTGGCAAATTCCTACTACGAACGCGTTTACAGTGTGCTGAACGCCTGTTAAAAGCTTACGACACAAACAAACCCAAGCTCGAAGATGTTGCTCATATGTGTGGTTTCAAAGATAGTTTGTATTTTTCGCGCATGTTTAAGAAAAGCTTTGGTGTGCCACCACGTGTTAGACTAAATGAATTAAAGAGTCAGACTACTCAGACACCCAACTAGAAACATCAATTTTGTACCCTTAATATTTACACAACTGTGTTAGATTGATTTAGTCATATCCTAAATTTTCGCAAGTTGTGCATGTACATCTTCGGATTAGATTTCTATACTATTTCTACCTTTTAATCTCATCCGTTTTTGACCTCGTGCAACGCGTCTTAATAATTTTTACTAGCATTAGGACTAATATTTTAGTGCATTTAATCTATTCCCGCTAAACTACAAGGATACAACAATACTGCAAGTGTTGCTCTAAAAATTAACACAACACTTGCAGGAGTCGACAATATAATTTGCCTGTTTTGTGAATTAGAATGTTTTAAGCTCATTGACAAATTAATTACCTATGAGCTTGTCTAATTTCGCTATTGCTTGACTGGGATATGCTACATATTTAACTACGACTTTTTCTTCGCCACAGGTCCCCTGTACTACGAAACCAATATTGTCATATGCTTGTCTAATTAACCCACCATCGGTCTCTATTGTGATATGTTTAATATCAGAAATTTTAATGCTTTTAGTAACACCATCAAAATTGCATATGCTCAGTATTTCATCTCCCATATATGTTATTGCGGGAGCAGAATTTGAGTTGTTTTGATTCTTTTGCTTTAGTAATTTAATGCTGTATATAAGCACAATAGTTAGACCTATGACCATTAAACCAAGGATTATTACAATTATAATATATGTCAATTCACCAATCATTATGAAAAAATATGCCGCAAGCAATAAGAGCACTACAATTGATATTGGAGAAACGATGATAGAAACGCGCTCTTGCATGGTACTAACAGTGAGCCGTCTTATTATAAATTTTTCATTAT
>JAITLB010000072.1 GCA_031278175.1 Christensenellaceae bacterium | reverse complement strand
ACTAAAGTAACGGGTAATAAACTAGGGCATAGCATGAGTTTAACAAAAAGATTACCTATTTGGATGTCGGAAATTAAGCAAAAGTACAATTAATCTAGCAACGTTTGAAAATAGCAAGTCGCAACGCATAAAAAGGGTTCATTGCAAAACAAGGACAATTTAAGAAGTTCAACTCATTTTTGCTTATTGAATAACGATTGCAGAATATACAGTGACAACCGCACTGTCTTACATCAATAATTGCAAGTGCTAATTAACAATTAGTACTAAATGATCATTAAATTGCTGTGTTAAATTGTCATATGTTAGAATACTGGTTTTCTGCCAATTGGTTGCACTATATCAAACTTTGCGTGGACAATCAGTGTTTTTTCGTCAAACCAATTTCAGAATAGCAATTCAAATATAGCAAGTCGTTTTTACACAACAATTAAAAAGGCTGGCTTTCTGCTGTTTCCACATCTACTGCATCCTCAATTCTTCTAATTGACTCTATAACTACAGGTGGGAATGGGAAGTCGGTAAATGCCGCATTAACTATACATGTTTCTGTCTCGGCGATATCTTTGACTACTTCTAAACTTTCCTCGTCAGAGGTTCTTCCAAATGCGGCATAATGACCATCAAGGTATGGGATGGTATTTACGCATATAAAAAATTGAGATGTCGCCGAATCTTTTTCTTTAGCTCGCGCCATCGAAATTACACCTGGTTCATGCTTGATATAATTGAGCTTAAATTCATTAGAAAAGAATTCACCGACTATTTCACGCGTTGGTGGAGCATCTGAAATTATACGGTCGACAACTTTATGACCACCAGCTTGTATCATGAAATCTGGAATGATTCGGTGAAAACATAACCCATCATAGTAGTTAGTGTCAACGAGATATAAAAAATTAGCAACCGTTACTGGTGCACTGTTTGAGTCTAGGGTAATCGAAAAACTTCTACCGTCAACTAGTTTTATTAAAACCTTTTGTCCATTTGTAATCATTTATAACACCTTTTATACGCTCTTGGGCTTGCTGGCAAGCTGTTTGAGCATTTATCTATATTCTACCCGCTTTCAACTTGCTGACAAGTTGTTGCGCCTTTCATGAGACATAAACTTCTCTTTTGCGATGGGGCTTGCTACATTATTAAAACAGCACAAAGTAAACTTCTATTCTTCATCTTCGTCTAGCTCGAAAGTGCATAATATATATTCTGATAATTTCACGCGTAACGAAATAGTTATCCTTGGGTCCGTACACTCTTTAAATCTAGTTATTGTACCATTTTCAATTAACACTTCCATGAAATGAACATAGTTCACCACTTTGTAAGGTCGGCTTATTATCCGATCCCAGGTATATTTAGCAGGTGCTAGTATAAGATAGCACTTGCCATTATGACTAAGTGCACCAATTTCTTTGTGTTGTACTAATCTGCCATTTCGAGCTGGTAATACAAAACTGGAGTCTAATTCTACTGTATAATGTTCGGGATAAAACATGCAATCGTTATCGCCATTAGATATTATTTCGATATTATCCTCCATGCTTACAACGCACTTAAGCCATCAACGAAATGCCTAATATTGCATTTCAATATATCAACTAAAACACATCACAACTAACACGTTATTTTATATGACATCAAGCCCGCGTGTGACCATTAATAACATATTATAACATAAATGATGAGATAACCATCTGCACAAGTCTCATACTCCAATATCGTAGCGGATAAATCGCAATTCTGTGTTTTCATGCACTCCGATCATGCGTGACATAAAAGTACTCGAGGGCTTAAACTTGATTTGAGTTAGACTTGCTACATAATTGATAGTGCAGACAGTTTTTATTGCTCGAAACATTCAAGTTGTATTCTATTCAAACTCTGCCTATTTTCAGTACATTGAATATATGCTCACTTCTTTACAAAATAGCATTCATGATTGTTTTGCTACTTATATGAACTGTTAATTGCTAGTCTTAGCACATGCTTTTCGCTCTCTTTGAGCATGCGATATCAAAAAGAGAGCGAAAAACTTCTGGTCAAAATTTTGTTTGGATTATTCGTCATCCTCATCATCTTCGTCATCATGATGGCAATGCTCACATCCTTCTGGACATTCATCCATTTCTTCAAAGAAATCGCTAGCAATTGGATGAAATGTTTCATCGAGAGCTTCAACTAGATCGTCATCGGTTACGAACTCATACTCTTGATCGTCATCTGTAGAACCTGGAATAATTTTGGCATAAGCTATATAAAAATCATCCTCTTCATCTTCTATGCTGTCGTCATCATCTTCGTTCTCATCAAATGGGACCAGCGCGATGTACATCTCGTCTTTATATGGGAATCTGGCTAGCTCTTCGAAATATGCTTCTTTACCATTTTCATCCTCGAAAACTATTACATCGGTATATTCCATATTATCGTCAATATCATCTTGTGGCTTGTCTTTATTAATATCAGACATTTTAAATTTCTCCTACTGTAAACGCACTTATTTACATTTTAAATCATTGCTTGCTCTGAGAACAATATTTATATGGTTGTAGTCATTAAAACGCGCGCTTAAAGCAACATATTTTATATTATTTAGTGGCATTTTAGCAAGCATTTTACACTAATTTTCAAATATAAAGCACCATTTAACGGATTTATATCCTTTCAAGTCCGCTTAAATGATTAGTTTGCATTTAATGTCTATGTATATCTATATTAACAAACAAATTTGCATGACGATGAATATTTAGATGATGCATTGTTTATTTAAATTAAACAACTATTTTAAATCGTGTCTACAAACTAGGTTTGTTGTTATGTTATTGCTTTGCTTGTCATCTATTGCGACAGTTTTTAAAAATCAATTTATTACTCTTACATCTTACAATGTATAAGTAAACATCCAACACTCGCCCTCACTACAAGCAATTCGGATTCTTTATAAATTCCTTGAAAACTGTTGTGTTCTCTATTGATTTCATAACTCTTTCTGGAAATCTTTTAGAGTTTACCTATTAATATCAGTTCTTAATTTGGGTTGTGAAGTAACCGACAGTTTTGTAGATGCGATAATTCGTTGAGCGCACAAGAACTCAATTATAAGTTCAATAGTTGCTACATGTAGACATTTTATATCGATACATCACCTTAAACTACAAATTAAATTATCTGCATTGTCTAACATTAATTATTTTCTTCTTCAGGATCTGCAATCTCTACAAATTCATAATCCAATGGATCATCGTCTTGACTTGCTTCCCGTTCAGCGGATAGAGTTATATATGTTTGATACAATTCGATAGCTAATTCAGAATCGTCAACCATTTCATACTCATTATATTCTTCGCCTTCTAGTGACATAATTTCCTTGCAAAAACAGACATCTGAAAGTTCTGAAAATTCAGCTGGCTTTTCACAATTCAGATCAAACGGTGTAAGCATTATGTAGGTATCATTTAAATATTCAAATTTAGCAACTTCAGTATAATCGACCTCTTTGCCATCTTCATTTTCAAACGTCAAAATGTATGGCTCATCATCGTCTTCGCCATTAGTGTCATTAAGCATATCTGACAAGAGTTTTTCAAGCTCCTCTTTTTCTTCTTTCCTGTGGTTGTTGTATTTGTCTAAATAGCTTTGCAAAATTATTGTAGCTGCGACCTTGTCGACTATTTGGTTTCTTTTTTCGCGTCGCTCACCCGATTCTATTAGGGCACGTTCTGCTTGCGCTGTAGTCAAACGCTCATCAAAATAGTCAATTTTTACTTTCCCATAACTCTCTAATTTTTCTGCAAATTGTCGCGTCTTTTCTGTCTGTTTGCTTTCGCTGCCATCCATTTTATATGGCAATCCAACAACAATCGTATCAGCATCGCGTTTTTTGCAAAATTCGATCATATAATCACAGTCTCTTTCTAAATCCCCAGTTCTTTTATACGTCTCATATCCACAAGCAATCATACATGTAGTATCGCTTAGTGCAATACCAATTTTTGAGTCACCTACATCTAGTGCAATTTTTCGCATTTAACATTCCTATAGTGATATATATATCACATTCTTTATTATTTCTTAACTTTTAATCAAGTAAGATGCTTTGTAGTATTTGCTCTCTAAAACACGCGTTGATACCTGTTGGTGGATGCCCAAAAATTACACATTTTTGTCACAACTGCCTCAATGCTTAATCGCGCACTCGTTTTTATCAATCTTTATACCCGCTAACTCTTCTTGTGTCGCATTGTTAGCACAATTTAAGACCATATGCTGATCTCCGTTTATCATTTCTAAAGATCAGGGTCTCAATTGTATACTATATAATTAGACAGTGTCATCAAGATAGCGTTGCATTTGCATTCGTTTTGCCCGCGCAAAATCCTCAGGTAAAACCTGTTTTGGTCGCAATTAGAGTGTCACTAGCACATTGCATTGCAAATGCTCGAATTTATACTACAATTTGATATTATACCACAAACAACGCTTAATATTATAGGCAATATTAATACTACTTTTAGTAAAACGTGACCATTGAAAGTTAAACCTGTCAGTGTACATCAAAACATTAATAGAGACTCTCTTATTATCAGAACCCAACGCTTTACGCACAAAACAATTTTAGTAGAAAAGTCGCACCTTTAGCTTTAGATTTACACCATTGCGCTTAAAAACTAGTGCGTTTACTATTTTTAACATGCAAAATTAGCACTATAATATAGCACAACGATAATCTCCATTTAACGCAAAGCTAAACGCATTAGACATAGAAAGACAGACACAATATAGTGATATCGCGCAAATTATACTACTCTTTTATCTCATCTTTTAGTTCTAATTATTATAAAGTGGTTTTATAATATGGCACGCATCTATTAATAATTTTTTGCAGCTTCTTCAAAATACGCTTTTGGATGCTTGCAAACCGCGCACAATTCTGGAGCACTGGTGGCAAATACGATATTCCCGCAATTGCGACACTTCCATGCAATTTTGCCATCTCTAACAAATATGCTGTCTGCGTTGAGTCTATCAAGGAGAGCACGGTAACGCAATTCATGTTCGTGCTCAATCTGCGCGACACCTCTAAATTGTGCGGCTAGCGCGATAAAGCCTTCCTCTTCAGCTTCTTTAGCGAATGTAGCATACATGTTTGTCCATTCATCATTCTCACCCGTTGCGGCAGCTAACAGGTTTTCAGCTGTACTATTCAATTCACCAAGTGCCTTGAACCATAATTTTGCATGCTCATTTTCATTGTCTGATGTCTCAGTAAAAATAGCAGCAATTTGCTCATATCCTTCTTTCTTGGCTTTGGATGCATAGTATCCGTATTTGACGCGTGCCATGCTTTCGCCTGCAAAAGCAGTTTTAAGATTCTGCTCGGTTTTAGAACCTTTAAATTCATTTTCCATAAATTGAACTCCTTAGTCGCTTATAAAATTTTGTCTATATATTATATTATATATTTCAGCATTTGTATATAGTGAATAAAATATTTTCTTTTTTTATTGTCAAATAATACTGTAAAAAGCATCATTTAAAGATGCAATCTACAACTCTCGCTCTTTTAAGGTGCGCCCATAGTTTAATGATTACTATGGCGATCGCTCATTAACAAGTGCTTTAATGCAAACATTTGCTACAAGCGTTTGCAATGTGATCAAAACTACACACCGACAATTTAGTTTAACAGTTGCTATACGATAGTAGTGCGCATTTAACCGATAGGCATTTTGTGGCGCATAACTGTGTGATTAAGATATCTAAACTGCGAAATAATCTCAATTTGAAAACAATTTAGCTATAGAATAATTACACTAGCTTTTCCAAATCAAGCAATCTTCAAACGTGTTTGCGCCCACTTAATGACCTCTCAGCATGCCTGTTTTTTAGGTAATTGATAGTTGCAACGAATTACATGTTTGTTAGTAAGGCAGTGCATACCACTCAAGCATTTTCGATACATCAAAACAAGCATCGCACATCTTGTGTGGCAAACTGGATTGACACAAAAGGCAGGACGCGTGTTAGTTGTAATAGAACGCTATTTAAACCAGTAGCGCGGCACTTTAATTTAATGATGCTGGCTATTTGATGATATCGCTGGATAATTTTCTGAGCTGCATGTTGCAAAATATCGCATCGCATCCTGAAACTCTTACAACATGCCAATCAGTTTAGATCGAGCCAATTTGAAATGACTTGCAATGCACTGAACTTAGAGTCTGGTATCTTTATAAATATCTGCTCTTGAAAACAAGTTTAGCGACAGATTCTCTTTAGATTCATAACTAAACAAATTTGCCCAACCTTTACACACAGCAAATTGAAATTTTAAATTATTGTTAAATGACAAAGTAACTTCCAGTCAGGACCGCAAAAACGAAATGCTTTTTTTTGCGAGGAATTTGCTAAAAAAATTGTAGAAATTCTCTCATGTAGTGATATTTTGTTTTAATATTTCAGCGTTTGGAGTTATAATTTCTTTATCTCATCCAGGAGGTGATTTTTCTGTATAAGCATTTAACTCTAGATAATCGTTATGCCATCGAACATATGCTTAATAATTGTTCCACATTCAGAACTATCGCAA
>JAITLB010000179.1 GCA_031278175.1 Christensenellaceae bacterium | reverse complement strand
GCTTGAGGTCAAGCGAATTATTCGAACAGCACTAACGTCTTCGAAATCACTTAAACCAACTCCTTTATAAGCGAACGTTAGTTTTGGTAATGGATCTTTAGCTTGGTTGTTTAGTGCATCAGGTAACGCTTTCGATGACATAAACAAATCTTCAACTAAAAGATTGTCATTAGATAAAATGTTTTTGGGCATCATTGGTTCAAGGGCATTATCATCAGTAACGCCAGTAAAGCTGATAGAAACGTTACCGCTTTCAGCTTGCGCTAGTGTCCAACCTATGGCAATAGATGCGCTTTGTGATTTCGCAGCAGTGACTTCTGTATTAGTGACTGTTACGCTACTATTGGTCGAGAACCACGCATATGAAGCCGTAGAAATAGCTACTATAAGTAGTACCACCATTAATATGGTGGAGAAAAGCATACTTTTCTTGTTTGCTTTCATAAAAAAACTCCTGTTTAAATTTTATTTTTTTTGCTATTATTAAATAGCGATTTTATTTTGATATTATACACAAGACTCTCGCCTCGTGTGGTTGTATAGTTTACACCATACAAATGAGTACAACAATTTGTTTCAATTTTCGGTTACAATCTCATACCGCATCGTCAATCCTCCAATATATTTAGTTTTGCTATATGATTTTACGAATTATCCCCCTTATCATATACCGAACTAAGACAACAATGATCAATCAAACCATTGCGAGAACTGTAGTTCCATACGTACAGTGCCACCTAATATATCATCAGTACACTGCTTGTCATTACCTTCTATCCAAAATATATACGTGTATTTAACAACATCACCAGGACTAATCGCTAAACCCGTGTTATAAAATGCATAAAAATCACTGTAAAACGGTTCACACATCCATACTGGATCATTAGGGAGTTTTGATTTGCTAAAGTTTTCACCTGGCACAACTTCCTCAACTTGATCTTCTGGACTCAGTTTACCGTAAATGGTTATTTCACCATTTCGAATTATTGCCATCCGCATTGCTTCATCAATACCTTTTGTGGCACTCTCAACCATCATCATCTCTCTATACTTATACGTTGTCTCAGTAACATTCTTGAAATAGAAAGTTATTGCCATATACTGAACTTCGTTCTTCCTGTACGTGCCCTCTGTCTCTGTTATCGCGTCTAGGTTGTTATATATATCGATAAATGTAACATTATCCATATACCTAGGCCCACCAAAAGACAGGGCAGAAGATGGATTATCAAAGCGCGGACTATACGATAGCGAGAACAAATTATCTCCTTGCTTTTCAACTACTGCTCTGAAACTATTATATTGTATAAGCGATACAAATGCGTACGCAGCTCCGCCTAGTAATAACACAAGCAGTATAATTATAAGCAATATAATTATAAGCTTTCTGTTTTTTGAGGCTCTACGTGCGTCTCGATTAAGTATAACATAATCAAAATTTTCGCTTGGGTTTTCTTTTTTACTCAAAAGCTAACCTCCGACAACAGCAAGTTTTTTGCGCTCTTTCATAGCGGCATGTAGTAACCGTTTAGGTTCACCTATAGCTCTACCTTGTATGGTCACTATCCCATGGCTCAACATGAAATATGCATCTTTTTGACTATCACAATACTGAGCTGATGTTGTAATTCCATTTGAAGCACAGTATCCTGTTACAAGTTTGAGATATGAAACCTCTTTTATATTTGCAGCATTATAATAGCGACAATCGAAACGAATATAATCCATCCCGTATGCTGTTAATGCTTTCATTCCTCCTTGTTCGCAATTGTCGGCCATAAGTTGTATACCCGATGCCTTTAACGCTTTCAAGGCGGAAATTGCTTTATCTCCTAGCGCGTCTAATAGCGCACAATCAAAAGCCATGATTAAATTCTTGTTTTCAGTTTGCCCATCTTTGATCAGTTTACTTAAAGTATATGGCTTGATGAGCAATCTGCAACTTATTTGAATTGCAAAATTCAGTTTCGGATTTGCATCACATATCTCTTTTGCAGCACTTAATGCTAAAAAGTTGAGATCTTCAATGCGCTCACTTCCTTCAGCGATTGCAAAATAATGTATGTTAAGCAACTTCCCTAAAAATTTATCATTTAGGACTTGTTGCATATTTACATACGAGACTTCATTGTTCTTGTCTAATGAGACATCATAAAAATAGACAATCGGTTCTGCTAGTGCTATAGCTGCTCTGATGTTTTTAGCAGTTTGTCTGCGATTTTGAAGCTTTTCAGCACCTGTCTCGTGGGGCTCTTCTTCATCTGCTGAATCTTCTACATCTGTCGATGTATCTAAATCAATAGAATCGCACATCATGCTAGGTTCATCGGTCTCTTCTGCTGCCTTTTCATCCAACTCCGAGACAAACCTTGCTGTCAACTCGCCGTATATATCATCGTATTCCGATGTCATATAAGCGCCTTCTACAGGCGGAATTTCTTCATCACCTTTTAATACAGCACCAGTGTTTACAGGATATTTTTCAGCGTAAGCCACTGGCACAATCACGTTAAGCTTTGGAATCTGTCGTATGTCTGCCGTCAGTCTTACAAGCTCAATCGCGTTCTTTAATGACTTCTCATCCGTGAGCGTCAAGACAACGCGCGTGTACTTATATAGATCGGTCTTCTTGTCAAGTGCCTCATGTGGATAAACATTAGCATCAATTGAATCTGGATTAAGAGCGCAGTATAATGTTAAACTCTTATCACCAAGAGCAATTCTGTACAAATCATCACGACCACGTCTAAAGCGCTCCGTCTCACCATCAAAAGACCTCTTAATGTCTTTATACTCCATAATAACGTTCTTAATACGCGAGTATAACAACTTAACCCTGTTTCTAGACATCAACAATATGTTTTCAAATGTTCTGTCTAAAATCTCGCGTCCATATGCGTCATATAGTTCCGA
>JAITLB010000102.1 GCA_031278175.1 Christensenellaceae bacterium | reverse complement strand
GTAAAAATATTTGCGACATGAGATAACCGCACCCATGCCCACGTTTTGGGTATGACAAAATGAATTTCATCATCGATATTTTTTGTTTCCCCGTTTAACTTCTCATAATATGATTTATCAACACATAAAACAACAGAGAATAAAATATTATCTAAGTAAATATCAGTTCAGTCCAGTTTCAATGTATGACTTGTTTGGCATTTTCAAGTTATAAATTATTTTTGCATTTCTTGCATAGATATTAGAAAAAGTGCAACATGAGAGCATTTATTTTAATTTTCTTTGTCACTGTAGTTTCTAATTTAATAATCAAGTTTGAAGTTGCGATTTGAACTAACAGGATATGATTATGTTTCCAAATTACAAGAAAATTAATATTTGAAGTAAATATAGTGTCTCAATATAGCAAATTAAACATTTTTAAACAATGGCAATTTGCAAATAAGAGAAAAGTTTGATGTTTATTTGATGATTCCAATTCTGGCAATGCATGTTACAATTATATAATCAACCTTGACAATGCTGTCTCAATCAAGAAAATGTATTGCAGACTCTAACTAGTTAGAGCGTCTAGTGTATGTAAACAATCAATAGTACTCGAATTATAGTTAAATGTGGAGATTACAAACATATTCAATTAACAAATAAATTAGACTCGAAAATTTACGCGTTAATAACCGTGACACTAGAAGTAATGAGTGAATAAAATTTAAAATTTAACAGTTTCGCGCTCAAAATGACTGAAATAGAAAACTTGTTATTTGTATATATTTTTTTCTTTTTCCTCTTTTAGTCTTAATAGTTTTTGTATCATATATACTAAGCCATTATATGCATCTTCGGCATTTTCAAGTAGAGGTAATTTATCGCAAAGCGCTTCAAGTATATCTATATCATGAGCAAAGCGTTCTGAATTTGATTTATCTAACTCAGTAAAGCGAGCTGCAGTACATAGATAAGGTTCATCGACTGAACCTAGTGTTTCACCCAGCTCAAGCATTTCGAACTCTAATATTGCACCATGACATATGCGCCTTGCATTATACGCACCCTCTAGTTGTGACTGTGCTTGTAGTGATAATGGGTTTAGACTTCCATCAGAAGCTTTAGCTGCAAGTGCGGTAATCAAAATATATTTATATGGAAAACTTTTACCATTTACGACAAGGTCAATTAGATCATTAATTTTGCTTAAACGAGTTTCGCTTTTTTTTGCATCAGCTAATGCATTATATAATGTTCCTTTAACTGTATGGATTCGGACTACCATGCAGACAAACCTCCAATTAGTGCAAGCACTTAGTTTTACAAAGAAGCAGAGTGATGTGTATATAATTTAAGGACAAATATCGGTTTTGGGCGATATTTGTGATAGCGTAATATTTACTACTTAAATTATAATATAATTATGCAATAAATTCAATAGTAAACGTAAAAATTTTAAATATAAATATGCGTTTCTTGATGTAATAGATGTTATTTTTAGTTTCACTTTAATTAGAGTTAGTCTATATAGCAAAAATATATCAGTTGGGGATATTTCATCTAAGCGACATTTAGTATATACATCTTAATTCCAAGCTTGCAGTTACTTAATGTATGTAGAGGATAAATTATTTACAAGATAAACGCTTGTTAGATTTGCTTGTGAGTAAAGTATTGTGATCATATATTTAGGAATGTCATTTTGTCGTAGCATGTAATATCATAAACTAGGTGATGTTACACTAGTTATGTTAGTGAATAAATTGTCTTGATATAAATATTACATTAAATCACCACTCTTATAAACATTATGTGGATTAAGCAAGTAATAAATGCCATTTACGCATTTGCGTGGAGTTATAACAAAAAGAGAGCTTGGTAGATCATCCAAGACTACAAGCAAAATTTTGAAATTTGCTAAAGTGGATCTCATATAGAAAATTAAGCAAGTATACTATATGACATTGAACTTAATTAAAGAAAACAATACTAATAAAGGGTCATCGCTATTTAGGAAGTGCTGTTACATATGCCTCTAAGTCATTTATCCTATTTCTTAGAACTCTACAAATTTGTTTTTTCTTTGTGTCAGATATAAACGAATCATTAATATAGGAAAGCAATCTGGCAAAATAATCCTCTATACCGTCTAACTTTTTAAAATCAAGCCACGAAAAATCTTCGACAAATTTAATTTGTTCTGGATGCTTAGTTCTAAATGGTTTACTTTGATTTAATGTGTTTTCCGTAATATAAGTAATATTACTACATAAGGAATTTCCACAGTCAAATATTGGCGCAACATTAAGCCATTCTAATGTCTCGGCATTTCGGATGACACCAAAATTGTTAAAATGTCTATCATTGTTAGCAATTATATAGTCAAGTGATAGCATCATTCCTATTTTTAGTCTAGCATCTTTTATTCCCAGTTTCTCGAGTTCAGTGACATAATGTTCATACTCTGAGATCGAATTCGATCTTTTAGATGCATTGCGTATTTGCCACGCACCTATTAATTCTGTTGAATTTGTGATGAAATTTGGGCAAATGCAGGCAATTTGCTCTTTCTCCATAAAGATATTGTAGGGTACATGATCTATACCAATTCTATTACAAATTGCTGTTGCTAGAATCTCATTTAAAATTGTCTGTAGATTCCACCAACCAGGAACCTTAAGTAAATATCTTCCATGGCCTATAATTTTCCATTTTTTCTTTAAAACACCTTCAGTTGTAATGTCAGGTGACATAAAGTTTATTTGATTATTTGTGGCATCTGGTAGTTTCCCAAACAACAAATTACCAATATCAGGCGAAAACTCATTATCAAAAAAATTGACATCCGACCATCTAATATTCTCTCTTTCAGGTTGTATCCAATATTGGTCGGACAAACTTAATGCGTAATTGCTTTTAAGCAATGTTTTGACACTTATATGCCCAAACATTTCAACAATATTTTTTAAACCGTCTCGATTGTCTGGAATGACTCGATTATTCCACCATGCTTTTAGCGCTTCAATATCGAGTTGTTCATTTTTTATTGAAATATATGGCGCATGTGTGTAGTCATGGACTTCAATAATTTTCGATATGTTTCCCGTATCGTCTATATTCACATCTGCAACTGATATGTTTTTATGCATTAATCGCCAAAGCATATTGATACCTCTTATCTCTTGATGGTTATAAATGACAACCATCCCAGTAGAATTAATTCTACACCATGTCTATATATTATAAGCTATCCTCGATATAATTTCAATAGCAAACTGTATTTTTTCTTAAAAATATTTGCAATGATTTAACAAGTTTGGATGTTTTAGGATCTAAACCATGTCTAAACCACAATACAGTCAGTAAATCGCTTTGTGTGTTGCTTTTGATGAAAATAACAAGGCATGAACAAACCGCTCATAAGTAAGCTTGCTAAAATGGACGCAGTGTAACCAATTGACTCATTGGATCAAAGAAGTATATGATTATATAGTAAAAATTTTGCAAACTCTTAAGAGAGTGCGATTGACTGTTAGATAACTAATATCCAGGAGTGATAGTAAATCTAGTTAAATAAATAAGTTGAATGGATGTTGGTTGGATTAGTTAATTGCAATTTTAATTTGCAAGACAACTGAGAGGCGGTTGTTTGAATCGATGGACTAAATCACTTATTTAACTGATATAAATATGCTTTGTGTGCGTTTTCTATTGCATACATGCGCTAATTATTGTATAATTAACTAGTTAATTAAATAACTAATTGGAAGGTGTATCAAGCAAATAATTGACTGAGTAATGAGTAAAGAGTCATTTTAAAACCTACAGAACATACACATTTGATATGTTAAAATTTTGCGCGTAGCATGCAATGCTAGAAGTGCATATTATTTTAACTATTACACAACATAACTACTTAGAAAATTTATTTGTTTGATTTGATTATCAATATACATTAAAACGCCTTGCATAAAGACAGACTTTTATGCAGGTGAGACATTATTAAAATTTAAAAATATGCTGGAGGAATTAAATGAAAAGATCACTTTTCGCTTTAAAAACTAATGAGGGTTATGGACTGATGCATTGGTTTGATTCAAATGTATTTGGTGGTGCGTACCTGATCTATTATAATCAGATTTCTAATTTAGATCAAGAACACATAGAGAAATCGATATCAGATGATTACTATTACCAACGAATAAGCGATAATCTTACCAGGTTAGATATATACATGAAGAAACTTAAAAGAAACCTGGGTGTAGAGTTTGAAATAGCAAAATTAGTGGACTTTGAGTGTCCAGTTAAGGTTTACTTTGACAAGTGTTTTCTAACTTATCTAGGCGAATATGATTTACCAGTAAATGCTAGTCAACCTAGATTTCTAAAGAGACTAGATTTTTATTATGATCGGGCTGAACACGAATGGGTAATATATGATACAGTAAAAAAGTGCGATCTGTTTATAGGAAATAGACTTATAACATACAAAAGCCTTACACCCGAGATTGCCGATTATCCTGGTTTTGCGTATGTGTATTTAACGGAGATACTGAGACGGTTCAACACAAATTTTAGATTAAGCGATTATAATGACGAGTATGCTAAAAAATTTATGGAGCAAAGATATCAAGAAGAACCTGAATTGCGACCTCAAAAAACCAAATTCGATGAACTAAAGAAATTATCACCTACTAAGGTGTGGCGCAAATTAGATAATAAAGGCGAAGCGTATTTTCAATTTTGCGATATGGTCGAAGAGGCATTCAATTTATATACATCCACTTTGGACGAAAATTCGAAACTGGCACACAAACCACTTTCCACGCTACTGTCGCAACTAAATAAAATTAATGCTAAATATCCTATAGGACCGCTAGAAGGTGATGATATATATGATTATATTTCAAATAGTTTAAAAATAATTGAAAAAGAAAAATTGCTTAAAAATGTTGATGATGTAAGAATGTGGGTAAAAGAAAGCGATAACATATGACGCTAAAAACTAAACTATCCCACAGTGCTATATTAGTCTGCTTAGTTTATGTTACGATTAGATAATATTGTTATAGGGCTTTAGTCGTGGACAAACCCTCACATATTTTTAATTGAAAGTTAATGTGCGATCCCCCTTTTCCCTCTTAGATGAAGAGCAAGGTTAAAACTAATAGCATTAGTGTAGTGGGGTAATACTAAATACATCAAGGATTAATTAAGTTTTAAGCGGGCTTAGGCTTAGCATATCGGATAATATAATAGTCTTGATATATTTGTCAGACTTGAAGTTTAAGGCTTACCTTAGCGGTCACAGGGCTTAAATTTCAATTGTTAGAGGCATTCTACTTGGATTGTGCTGGAACTTTAATTTTAAGTTTAATTGTGGAGGCGCAAGCTCTGATTAATGGCAGGTTAGAAAAGACTAGAATAAAAATATTAGGTTTTGCGTACTCGAAAATTATGTTAAATTTATGCTAAAAGGGGGAGAGCATAAGTAATTGAGCATGCACTTTTGTGTTGCAGTTTAGTGATAGCGAATAATTTTCTAGCAATTAATTATAGTCAGTGATTGTTTATGCTAATCTATATCCTGATTTACTTGACTAATGCATCAAAAATTGATATTATTTTATAGACAAATTATTTTCGCGACAACTTTGATGTTTAGATTCATTATTTTGACTTTGAATATTGTTGTGGTGGGGATATTCTGAAATCTATAGACAAAAGTTTATTCGTTTGCGGAGGCAATCATGAGTGATTTTAGTTTTTACAGATATAGACGTAAGCGCATTGGAGTTGTTGACGTTTTAGTATCAGAACCTTTTAAAGCTATAAAAGACAATATTGGCGCGTATGCAATAGAAGATTTAGGACAGTCGCAGCTTAACTGGCAGGTTGCTTACATGGAGCAATATTTTTCAGCTGATAAGTTGACTAAATATGAAACAGTTCCTGGCGATGATGAACGCAACTTTCGGATAGTCTTTTTCATATATGACTTGCAAGAAGGGCAAATTTTAGTTACACCACTTGGCGAGAGAATAAGAGTAAAACATCTTGTAACGCTACCTAAAGAATATAAAGAAACGCTTATCTATGAGGCAATGGATTAGTTTTGGTTTGATCAAATGACATACACTTATGTGGTCTACTAACAACTAATTTAAATGTTATATTCTGTTTGTACAAAAGATTATATAATTTAATTGTATTATTTAGATTGATTATTCTTTAAGATGGTGTACTTGGATTTATTTGCGTTTAAAACATAAGTGTCACATTATTAATAAACTGTCTAGAGTATAAGTACTCAAATGAAATTGTTTGGAGCTTTTGCATGATATCTTCGCTTTTTATCAAAAATATCGCATTGATAAAGGAATTGAAACTTGATCTTAGCGATGGTCTTAACATTTTATCTGGTGAAACTGGAGCTGGAAAGTCTATTATAATAGACAGTCTTAACTTCGTACTAGGGGATAGGGCTGATAAAAGCTTGATACGTTATGGCGAAAATTCGGCAAGTGTGCAAGCAGTGTTTCCAACTGACAATATTTCCAGTGAGCTTAAGACAATTTTTAATGATTTTGGAATAGAAATTGACGATGCCATTATTGTAAGACGCACTATGAATGAGACGGGCAAAAACGAATGTCGCATTAACGATGTTGCTGTAACGCTTTCATCACTTAAGAAAATTGTATCTGCTCTTGTTGATATTCACTCACAACACGAACATCAGTCTTTACTTAGCGAATCTAATCATATAAAAATACTAGACAATTATTCCAAAGAAGCGCAAGAGTTAAAATTAAAATTAAAAGCAAGACTACTTACATATAGAAAAACAAAAGAGGAGTTAATGTCTTTTCCTCCTGAGTCCGAGAGATTTAGGCAAATGGATATACTCAAATTTCAGATTAACGAAATAGAAGAGTGTAAGATTGAAGAGGGTGAAGAGGAAAAGCTTATTCAAGAGCGCTCACGCATAAACAATTCTCAAAAGATTATTAACGCATTATCGTGTGTTTTTGATATAGTTGATGGATCTGAAGATATTAATGCAATTTCAATGATTCAAACTTCAATGAAAGAAATAAGCTCAATATCTAAATATGGAGACAACTATGCTAGCATATACCCACGCTTAGATAGTATTAAAATTGAGCTTAGCGATATAGCCTCTACTCTAGCCGATGAAATTGAGGCAGTATCTAGTAATGTAATTGATGCCGAGAGAGTAGAAAAGCGATTAGATGAGATAAGGAGCATAAAAAAACGTTTTGGATCTACTCTTAATGATATCAATTCATATTTAGAAAAGGCACAAATTGAATATGATAGGTTAAATAACGCAGAAGAGCGAATAACAAAATTAGAAGGCATATTAAAAGTTGAATCCAACGAGATTATAAGACTAGCTAAAAGTTTACATGATTTTAGAGTAAGTATTGCAATTAACTTTGAAAAAGGGATAATGTCTAATCTTTCAGACCTTGGGATGTCGAGCAGTATTTTCAAAGTTGAAATTATTTTTCCAGATGACGAGTCGGAGTTATTAGATAAAGTAACCGACACAGGAGTCGATGATGTCCGTTTCTTAATAAGTCCAAATAAAGGCGAACCACTACGTCCACTAGCTAAAATAGCAAGCGGTGGTGAGATGAGTCGTTTTATGCTTGGATTAAAAAACATTACGGCTGAACTTGAAGGCATTGACACTTTGGTATTTGACGAAATTGATACAGGAATTAGCGGGAGAATTGCTAAAGTTGTAGCAAGCAAGTTGTATAATATTGCAGTTAGAAGACAAGTATTAGCAGTAACGCATTTGCCTCAATTAGCTGCTATGGCAGACACCCATTATTTGATTACCAAAGATGAAGATCAAGGAAAAACGTATACATACGTAAACCCATTAGACGCGCTTGCTTCGCTTAAGGAGATAATGAGACTGGCAGGTTCCGATTTAAACAGTATCAATGGCATGGAAAATGCCAAAGAATTGAAGAAATGGGCAGATGATTATAAAGGATCTTTAATTAAGCAAACAAACTAATTTGACTATATACTTAATTGTAATCTAGGCATTAAACAGTATAGGGTTACACTCACACTAAATTTTCCCTAAATCCTTAGATATCGCTACTAGCGCATCTATTAGTTTATATACATCTTTTTTAGTGTTATTTAGACCCAAACTTACGCGCACGGCACCTTGTTCTTTAGTTCCCATATGTTTATGTGCTAAAGGCGCACAATGTAACCCGCTTCTACACGCGATATTATATTTATTGTCTAATATATTAGCGACAGTCTCGGATGGAGTATGCCCAATATTAAAGCTAATTACAAACGAACCGTCTTCGGCATAAATGTCACCTAATTGCAAACCTCTTAATCCATCTAACAACAATTTTGATAGTGTTGATAGAAAACAATGTATTTCATGACGTCTTTGATGCGTCCACAGTATACCTTCTTTTAGTCCGCAAATGCCTGGCGAGTTAAGCGTTCCACTTTCAAGTGATTCAGGCAATATATTAGGGTGATACTCGCTTAAGCTCATTATGCCAGTGCCACCTAGTATTAAAGGCTTTAGACTAATATGATCTTTGAAATGCAAAAAACCTGTGCCTTGTGGACCATGAAGTCCCTTATGCCCACTAGCACAAACAATATCCACGTTTGAATAATCTGAAAAGATGTGACCTGTCGATTGAGCGATATCTAAAATAGTTAATATGTTATATTTTTTTGCTAATTTGAAGATGTTTTGTGTGTCATGGATTGCGCCTGTTACGTTGCTCATTTCGCTTATAACAATAGCAGAAGTATGAGTTGTAATCAATTTTTTTACCTCATCTACTGTTATTGTATTAGATGATGGTTTAATATATCTTACTCTTATTTTACCACTTAGTTCAAGTGCCTTTAGAGGTCTAATTATACTATTATGCTCAAATACACTTGTAATAACCTCACCTTTCAAATTTGAGCCAAAAATTGCAATATTCAACGCTTCAGTACAATTTTTAGTAAATATAACATGCCCAGCTCCAGTTATTAGTCGAACAGCGTCTCTTGCTTGTTCAATCATCAAAGCTGATTTTATAGCTGAAGTATGTCCACTTCTACCAGGATTTGAGGAATATGATAATTCTTTCTTTACTGCTTCAATTACACATTTAGGTTTGAACCTTGAGGTTGCTGCACTGTCGAAATAAACCTGCTTGCACATTTTATGATGTTTCATAATACTAATGTATTATGATAGAGATCAAAATAAAACCATATTCAAATAATATTGCGAAATTGTAATTATGTACGTTTCATTCAGGTCAAGAAGTGAGGCACTTCGCATATTCAATATTTTAGTAGCACGAAATTTGTCGGTAACACTGATTAATACACCACGTGGGTCGTGTCGGAGTTGTGGTCTAAGTATTATAATACCTACAGGCACTAGAGATTTAGTGAGCAAGATAATAGCAAATCAGAAGATGAAGAGCTTTTATGGTTTTTTCGAATAGCAACTTCAATATGCGTTTAATTACTAGATTAGGGTTGAAAATAGTTGGAAAACTAAGTTAAGTAGTAATTTAAGTAAGTCACGAGGTCAAAATTGCAGACTAAGCCATGGGTCATAGCACGAATACTTCAAATTATATATTTAGTGAGTCTATTAAGTGGTGCCCTGTGATAGTTAAAGGCGTAGCGCAAAATACAAGAAACTCGAAAATATAACTCTTTACTTGTGCTAAATGCAATGCAAACGAGACTACACCCACAAAACTCAATTTTTAATGCTATAAATTTCAATTGTGTAGTTTCTATACATAGAAAATTTAATTAGTTGTTTTTTGTTAGAGTCAAGTTAAGTTAGTGTAAGGGTTAATTAGAATCAATAGACGATAACACAAATTATCCAGCAGTTTAATTAAAAAATTTCAATTAAGCTAAGTATTGTGGTGAAGTCAGGAAACACTACGGGAGGTTTAGAATTAGAATAAATACAATTTAAGCGTAAAAAAGGACACAACATAAATAATATTGTGTCCTTAGATAGTGGATAGTAAGTTAATTAATGATACAAGATAAATTTATGGATTTTCG
>JAITLB010000101.1 GCA_031278175.1 Christensenellaceae bacterium | reverse complement strand
GTAAAAATATTTGCGACATGAGATAACCGCACCCATGCCCACGTTTTGGGTATGACAAAATGAATTTCATCATCGATATTTTTTGTTTCCCCGTTTAACTTCTCATAATATGATTTATCTTCACCAGAAAAAATCACAGAATCTTGCTTATCTTTCTTTATTATACCCTCTTTTATGAGTTTCTGTTTTTCAGCGCGTATTTTTTTAAGTAAGATGGAGGCTGCTTCATCATTCGGATTCTGGGGAATAAGTTTTCCACGTATAGCAAGGCTTAATATCTTTTGTTTCAAAACTTCTAACTCTTTCATTTATTCTTCTAATCCTTTAATAAGTTCTTCTAATTTTAATACAGCTTCTGCAATGTTTGAGCTTTTCAATTTTATATTATCTACTAATTCTTGAATACTAACCTCATCATATTCGACTTTGTTTTTAATCCACTTAATATCAAGACTCGCATTGTCGCGTTCAATAATCTCATGATAAGTAAATCTACGCCATCTACCATTTGGATTTTCCACTGGATTATAGCTTTCATATCTATCTTCTCTATTTTGGGGATTATAACATTTAATAAATTCTTCAAGGTCTTTTGAAGTAAGTGGATTTTTTTTAAGTGTAAAATGCATATCAGTACGCAAATCGTATATCCAAACTTCTTTTGTATTATTACTAGCACTAGCAACCTTTTTTTGAAAAAACAATACGTTTGCCTTTACTCCTTGCGCATAAAACAGACCTGTAGGTAATCTCAAAATGGTATGTAAATCAGCATTTTTTAGAAGATGTCGTCTGATTGTTTCACCTGCACCTGGACCGCTTAGAACGCTGTCGGGTAAAACTACTGCAGCTGTCCCATTTTTTTTAAGCATTGAATATATATGCTGTAAAAAATTTAATTGCTTATTACTACTAGGTGCTACAAAATCTTGTCGATTGTAAGTAGTTGACTCTCTTTCTATACTACCATCTTTATTTATAAATGAGTAATTTGATTTTATTCCAAATGGTGGATTTGTTAATACAAAATCAACTCTTTCCCCTCCATTGGGCGCACTTAATAGTGAATCTCTTCTAGAAATATTAGGCATATTTTTAATGTCACCTATGTGGTGTAAAAAGAGATTCATTAGACACGTTTTATAAACGTCAGGATCGATTTCACTACCACTGAACATTGTAAGTTTTAAATGCTTTTTTTGAGGAGTTGTCAAAGATCCTCCGTAGGTCTTTTCTATAAAAAGTTTTGAAGCAAGTAAAAAGCCACCTGAACCGCAACATGGATCAGAAATAGTGGCATCAGGATTTAGACATACACATTCGACAATAGCATTAATAAGTGGGCGTGGGGTAAAATATTGACCTGCTCCTGCTCCGCCATCACTTGTTGTTTTTGCAAGTAGTTCTTCATATATTTCACCTTTGACATCATCAGAAAGTGGAACCCACTGCACCGAATCAATCATAGATATAACACGAGACAAAGTTACTGGAGTTTTAATAGAATTTCGAGACTCAGCATAAATTTCTTTAAGTATCCCATCACTGTTTCCAAGAGTTTTCAGTATTTCATTATATGTATTTATTACATCTTCACCAGTCTTGCTTTTTAATGTTTTCCAATCACAACCAGATGGGATATTTAAATCATAATTCGGTTCGCTAGAATACTCGTCAGCCATTTTTAAGAAGAGCAAATACGTAATTTGTGCTAAATAATCACGTGCATCGACACCCTCATCTCGCAGAACATCTGCCATATTCCAAATTTTGTTTGATATAATATTATTCGCCATTATTTGTTTTCCTTATTAAATCATGCAACTAGTGCATTATTAAGCTCCTCTAATATATTAATTTCTACATTTGAAAAAACTTCTTTAAATTTAATGATTCCACCATCCGAAGAAAATGGGCTGGTTTCTAAATCTTCCCAGCTAATATTAAAGTTTACGGATATATGATCTTTAATTTTACGCAACCACCGCATTTGCTCATAATCAAACTTAAAATCTCCTGCATGTATTTTAAACGTCCATTTCTTAAATTTGTCTGCTACTTCAGTAGAAAACATTTCTAATTTGCTTGTATGTTTTAATTCAAATCGTATGAGAGAAACGATATCTGCCAACTTATCTTCAGTACGTTGTTTTACAATTTTGCTTGTATGCTTAGTATTGTATGCATCCCATAACAATTTACGAGTTAATGAATATGGTTCTCTTATCAAAATTTCGTACATTTCATCGATCATAGCATAAGTTAAGTGTCGCGTTCTATAGCTACAATTATAAATGATAGATAGCGCATCTATCTTATCTTTATTCTCAATAATGAAATCATGAAATGTAGATATGTGTTTATCTGCATTGTTTTTGAGATCTTCAACGAACCCCTCTTGCACTATTTCGTCTTGGGTATAATCCATTGTTTGATAATTCTTGCAGGCATCTAACAAAAATTTTGTAAATTCACTGTCAAATATAGGAGTAAGTGCTTCATTAATAAGCATTTGTTTTATATCACTTGGGCCTTTGCTATTTTTTGTTGTTTCTGACTCAATATGTTTTTTTTCAAAGCAGTTTAATAATTTAGAAGCAATTTCTTTTAATGATCCATGGTTAAACTTTGCAAGTTTCTTTTTTGTTTCAACATCAAATTTTCTGTCTAATATTATTAACCTATTAGCAATAGAAACAAGTGTTTTCGCGTCACGTTTGCCATTAAGTACGCTATTAATAAGTTGTTCGAGTGTGTAATTGCGTTTATATTCTAATTGCCGTAAGTCGGTTTTTTTAAATGATTCAGTTACACCAACTGCATCAACAACAATAAAACCTGTTTTATCATCAAAAGCAGAAGGTGATACTATTTGTAATTCATCTAAGTCAATAGTTCTTGTTCCACGTCCAAGCATTTGCTCATAATAACTACGACTTCGGACATCACGCATAAACAACAAACATTCAATACATTTTACATCAGTTCCAGTTGATATCATATCCACTGTCACAACTATTCTAGGATTATATTCGTTGCGAAATCTATTAATTAATGCATGTGCATTATCTACACTATAAGTTATTTTTTTGCAAAAATCATTATCTTTAGTAAATTCTTCGCGTATGATGCTAACGATATCGTCAGCATGACTATCAGATTTTGCAAAAATCAAAGTTTTTGGAACTTCTGACCGTACATTTTCTCTTTTGGGAAATAAATCAGGAAGTACGCTAATAAAACGTTTGATAATAAGTCGGATTTGATGCTTGTTGACGACAGTTCGATCAAGCTCGCTTCTAGAGTATATTATATTTTTATCATTGAGCGTTTGTATAAGTTTGCGTGTATTGCGTACGCGCTTTTCAATGGGTCCTTTGAGTAAAATACCACCTCTTGAAGTAATTCTGGTTTTAATTATAAATGTGCCTATTCTAGGAACATTTACATGATCTTTAACTGCTTGCACATGTGTATATTCACTGACAAGATTTGAATTAAAGAAAGCTTTAGTTCTATCATCAGGGGTAGCAGTTAACCCAATAAGAAATGCATCAAAATAATCTAATACTTGCTTCCAAATATTGTATATTGATCTGTGGCACTCATCAATAATTATTACGTCAAAAAAATCAATTGGATATTTTGAATTGTATCCAACTGTGACTTCAGGTAAATTATCAAACTTGTCTGGGTATTGCTCATTAAGCGAGTCAATATCATTAATTTTAGTTGAGTCCTCATTCTTGAGAATTGAATACATCAATTGAATTGTACTTATGCAAACACCAACATTATTAGTTATCCAATGTGAGGATAAACGCTGAACAGTATAAATCTCATGAAAATAACGCTGACTATCATCAGGTTTATACCCCCTAAACGCTTGTTCCGCTTGCTCAGCCAGATTCCTTGTATCAACAAGAAAAAGAACACGATTAATTTTTGCAATACTCAAAAGTCTATAAACTGCTGTTATTGCAGTGAATGTTTTTCCAGCTCCAGATGCCATTCCGATTAATGCACGTGGTTTATTCATTTTAAATGAATCCTCTAACTTTGTAATAGCGTCAATCTGGCAGTCCCTACATTTAGATTTATCAAAAGGATGATCATGCAATTTTTTCATGTTTTGTCGAATTGTAGGCGCATCATTAAAAAAAAGACTTTTAAGTTTTTCGGGTGTATGAAAAGTATAAACTTCTCTATCTCTATTATCGTCATCCTTGTCTCTAAAAAAGGTGATTATACTTGTAGCAGTATACACAAATCGAATCTTAGATCGTTCACTAATATGTGTCCAACTACATTGAGCGTATCTGTCTGTTTGATTAGTAACTGATAATAAAGATTCACCTGCGCTATCTCTTTTCGCTTCAACGATACCTACTGCATGACCATCAATAAAAATAGCATAATCTACTGGACCGCTATTTGTAGGATATTCGCGAACTACTACACCTAGAGCAATACTTATATCAAAATCAACAAGATCCTGTAATATATATCCTGCTTCTTCTAATTTATTATCAATCACTGCGCGTGCGCTTTCTTCAGGTTTCATTAAACGTTATCATACCTCTAAGATTAAGTCATTTTATAAACTAATATGGATAATATGAGTTAATAGTAAAACATACACTCTTATAAATCCAAATTAATGGCAAAATAAATATCAATTAATTATAGTTGAAACTTCAATATGCAACAAACACATTGAAATCATAACGCACCAACCATAAATAAGAGAAAAAACAGGATACTAAGACTAAGAAACACTTCAAAATACATCGGGTGAACAACAATCATATACTCATGTTTGACCAAAACTCAAAGGTTATTTCTAAGTATGTTAAATGATGTAAGTCACTAGAAATCAAACACTATTAATTAGCGTGTATAAATTATGTCCTCATTAGTAGACTCAATTAATCACTCTTTAGCGATGCGCTGGTTAATCATTAGTAGATGTATTGATCTATTAAATTAATAATCATACCTAATGATTTACTATAGAATGATACCATAACAAACTTATGTTTGTCAATTAATAAAGCTAAAATGACGAATACAAAGCATATAAATAAAATCGTATATCGTTTGGAAGTGAACTTGGTAAAAAATCAATATGCGAAATTATGTACTTATCTATTGCCTATACATCTGTCTAATTTAGGAACGATACATAGCAACATTTTAATTTTAAGACTAAAATTAAAATGTTGCTAATACAAAGAAATTACATATAAGTCATTGTGTAAAAATTGAAATTTTCGCTCGTAAATCACAATATCGCATTTATAGTATTCTAATTTACATATTATTAAGCATTTATGGCCTTTAATTTGCTCATTTTGCATGCAATTTCGGATAAGTAGTAGTCCATCACATCATCTAAACTGGTCTTATATATACTTAATAATGCCAAAACGGATATAATAACCATATTTCATAGCGCACTGACGCTTAATTTAATTTATATCCAAATATTTATAAAAATCGCAGGCAATGCACTAATATATCGCATACTTAATGCGAAATCTCAATGTGTATTACCGAACCCCCACTATAAACATAGATAATTGTCAGCTACATATTAATATATTCCAACAGCTGATTATGTCGGATAAATTATATATATAGATTTTGCTTAATGGAAATATAAA
>JAITLB010000056.1 GCA_031278175.1 Christensenellaceae bacterium | reverse complement strand
GTAACGTGCTCCTGTTGGAGTCCAATGTCTAAATAACTTACTTCTCCTGGAACGAAGCATCCAATGCAACCAGCTAAGCTAGTAATACATAACAGTATTACTAAAATTAGACAATTTGTGATTTTCAATTTCTTGCTCATATATACACCTCGCTATCGCTATCGATAAATGTCATAAACCTAACAAAGTTAAAATAACGTTATTCAGGTGTATGCACCACGCGCTTCGCTTGCTTCGCGCTCGGTAATAATTCCACTGTCTAACCTGTATTTTAGATTATCTAACCACGCTGTATCTTCTGAAACCGTAGTAGCAAAAACCTTGCCACACTCTGCGTACGTATATACTGTTTCTTTTTGTACTCCACAACCCAAATCAACGTAAAAGGAAAATCTACCAGCACCGATACCCGGAATGATGTCAATTGATATTTCTCCGTCAGTTGCTCTTTCGTATATAACTTCCATGCTGTCAGATTTATAATACCAGGTTTTTGGTTTTCCTGGAAACGAAAAGGCAACAGTCAATTTTTCATTGATGCTGAGTTCTGTTTTGTTAAGCGAAACAGACACATCTACTTGTGAATCCGAAATAATATAATCTGGTGTATCGGTAGATTCGGCTAATGACAAGCCATTATACATGGTAGGACACAATAGAATTGTGAATATGACTGCTACGACTGCTGTTCTCATGATTTTCTCCACACTATGTACAGTATTTTACAATTATCATCTCAAAATATTCGCGAGTAAAATAAATTATACTTTGCTCTGAACACCGAAAATCAAGTTGCTAAAGCCACCTTTCATACAAAACGCAATAGACTTAAGTGAAAAGATTTTAAAACCCTATCACATTCCATATTAAATAAATAGCTCGTATATTGTATACTAAATTACCCTAAAAATCAAGCAATTACGCAATGTTTCTTGTTAAATATAGTTAATAATATGTCTGTGCGGAAATCATTAGAGTTTATTTTAGAATTTAATGAACAATTGTTAAGTTTAGTGAACTAAATCGTAATATATTATTATTTAAAAATCTTTAACGTTTATTTAGAGTTTCCCTCATCCCACTATTTCAATTAATAGACTTGATTACTAACCAAGATTTAGATTAATGATACGCGGGTGATAGTGATTCTTAAAAATCTTAATGTCGATTGCGGCATAGATTAGACAATATTTTGAATGCTTTTAAGCGTGCGTTTATGAGTTCTATCTTAATTCTTGCAAGATATCCTGCGATTATTTGTTTTTTGATTTTTTGTCGGTATGCGCACACTGCGGGAATTTAGGATATAAAACTTGTATTAGATTGTTGTTTCAATAGCAAGAAAACATAGATGCTTTATTAGCAAATGAAACAGACTTCATAATAGGCGCAAACTTTCTTATAAATTACGCAAGTAATGCAATTTAAGAAATAAATCCATATGCGGATTTATTGCAAACGTACAATTGCTATTGCGAATTAAACGCATATACGGAAAAGATTAATTGCGAGAAACCCCATAGCAAGAAAAATACTAATGAAACTGGAGAAATCCAACAAAATTATACTTGCACATATATTTTGTGAACCGCAGTCAACATCTGGAAAGATAGAATTAATAAACAAACTACACTAGAAAGCATTATGTTAAGGTATTGGGAATACGTAGAGCCTTTAAAAACGCAGCTTGTCTTTTCGTTATAACATGACGTAGTAGAACACCATTACAATCGGTATGACGCTTAAGCGAGTCAATTTCATTTATTATCTCATTAAATGTAAATTCATCAAATGCACCTGTCCAGTCGTTGGAAACACGGTTTTTGAGTTCTATTCTGAGAATGAGGGCTATGAACATTAAAAATAATTTGCCTTTAAAAATCTTGGAATTTTTGCGACTGCGTGGGCGCAACCCAAAATCATGTTTGCTATAGGCAAAGAATCGCTCAATCTCTATCCTGTATTTAACGGAGTTTAATAAGTACTGAACTTCACGCCTATGAGCATTTGAGATCGTCACATAATAACCATAATATTTAAATTCATTTATTAGTGCCTTATCGTTAAATGTCCAGCGATTATCCCATTTATTTTGGAATTTATATAGCACATCTTTGGCTTGATTATCGAGATGCCCAGCTAGAAAATGGTCTGTTAATTTGTTCATATCATTTTTAAAGTGTTTTACTTCGCTTTTAAAACGCGATACCGAATGATATAATCTACACCTGAGTATTTTTTCCATCTCCTTAGGTCTATTACCTCTATCTTCGATCTGATAAGTAAACGTATGTCTAAAATCAGCACACTGTATATCTTTTTTAACTTGATATTTAAACCATTCTTCTAGTTTTACTTCACTACTATGTTCTTTTACAAAATTTTTACCAGCTTCAGATGATAGCTCAAGTACAAAAACAAAATCAATTCTATTCTCTAGCAATGTTTGGATGTTGGAGGCAGAATAAAAACTGCTATCTAAACAAAGTTTTATTTCAGAAGTTAGATATAGATCGCTGACCACTTTCAACAACGGCTTTAGTTGAGCAATGCTTGTTATGGTTTCTTGAATTGTCCAAATCGCAACAGGAACATTATTGAACTGATCAATCAAGGTGATTAATGTTTTATGAGGAGTCCGAACTCTGTTTTTTTCTTTATCTAGACGAGCTAAATCTACTCCTTTAAAATTAGCAGAAAATGAAAGCGTATCAACAATCATGCAAACCCTTGAAAGATGTCCTCGGCTTTTAAAGAAAATAGAGAAATCCATATTTGAAAGTTTACTACAGATTTTAAGAATCTTAGATTTTCTTAATGGTTTACTAAGCGACATGTAACGATTTTGTGCCCAGTATTTAAATGGAGTATCTTCCAACGATCTATTTACGGCTAAAAACGTTGCAAATGATAATATTTCATTAGAATATTTGGGGATAAAAGATTGCAAATCCTTTGTTAATGATATTTGTTCAGCAATATTAGAAAAAAGATAATCTATGCCACAGTTAATGACCTTATTAGCTTTTTTTTGTTCT
>JAITLB010000039.1 GCA_031278175.1 Christensenellaceae bacterium | reverse complement strand
TACATATTCTATAACCATTGCTTCCAATGGGCAATTTCCCGTCCGCTCACCTATACCTAAAAGTGAGCAGTTAACCGCAGACGCACCATATAACCACGCTGTCGTAGCATTATTGACTACCTTATAAAAATCATTATGTCCATGCCACTCGAGCAGTTCACTAGGAAATTCAGCATAATGATGTAATCCATAAATTATTCCTGGCACGCTTCTTGGCATCGCTGCACCTGGAAATGACACACCATATCCTAGAGTATCACATGCTCGTATTTTTATTGGTATTCCACTCTCATCGGATAGATCCTTAAGTGCCGCAGCAAAAGGCACGACAAATCCATAAAAATCCGCGCGAGTAATGTCCTCAAAATGACACCTGGGACGAATGCCTTCAGCTAATGAATCTTTGACTATGCCTAAATATTGATCCATCGCTTGTCTGCGCGTCATGTTCATTTTCTTAAAGATATGGTAATCAGAACAACTAACAAGGATGCCCGTTTCTTGCAATTGCATCTCTTTGACTAGTTTGAAATCACTTTTGTTAGCGCGAATCCAACTGGTTACCTCGGGAAATTTTAAATCCAATTCCCTGCATTTTCTTACGGCTTCTCTGTCTTTATCTGAATATATAAAAAACTCGCTCTGCCTAATTTTGCCATTTACACCACCTAGTTTTCCTAATAATGCAAATAGGTCTACAATCTGCTTTACACTAAACGGTGATTGCGATTGTTGTCCATCACGAAACGTTGTATCGGTTATCCATATTTCGTCAGGGCTATACATCGGCACATTGGTAAAATTGAAAGCAATTTTGGGAATATTCCCAAATTCAAACAAGTCACGAAACAACTGCGGGGATTCGACATCCTGCAATTTGTGCGTATAATTATGAACCTCTATTAAATTGCGTCTTCTATTAAAAAATAGTTTGTCTCGCATTTTTTATCCTCTTTTTGTTTTGCTAGATATTAGTCTTCTTCACTTTGTAGCTTTTTATTTCTGTCTGCTAGTGCGAGCGCCTCTGTTATTTCAAACATATCACCCGCTAAAAATTCTTGAAGAGAATATAGCGTTAATCCTATTCTATGGTCGGTGACTCTTCCTTGTGGATAATTATACGTTCTGATTCTCTCGGATCTGTCACCAGTACCTACTTGGATTTTTCTATTTTCTGCGTACTCTTTATCAAGTTGAGTTTGCAAGAACTCATAAATGCGAGACTTTAATATTTTCATCGCTCTATCTCTATTTTTTATTTGTGAGCGCTCGTCTTGACAAGCAACTATTATGCCAGTAGGTAGATGTGTAATTCTTATCGCGCTCTCTGTTTTGTTTACGTGTTGTCCACCAGCGCCACCACTGCGATATGTATCGATTTTGAGGTCTTTCTCATTGATCTCAACGTCAACATCCTCTGCTTCAGGGAGCACTGCAACAGTCACTGTCGAGGTATGAACGCGACCTTGGGATTCGGTCTCTGGCACACGTTGCACACGGTGAACACCACTTTCATACTTCAGTTTAGAATACGCACCTTTCCCCATAATCATTAATACCGCTTCTTTTATACCCCCAAGCTCGGTTTCGCTCAGTTCAAGATCTTCAGTTTTCCAACGCAACCGCTCTGCAAAACTTTTGTACATCCTCAAAAGCTCTTGACCAAATAGTGCTGACTCTTCGCCACCTGCTCCTGGGCGTATTTCCAAAATGACGTTTTTAGAATCCATAGGATCTTGTGGTAAAATTAACACCTTTAGCTCTTCTTCCTTCGCATCGCGCTTCTCTCGCGTTTGATAATACTCTATCTCTGCCATCTTAGCAAGTTCTACATCGTCACCCTTCATCATTTCAGAACATTCTACCATCTCACTCTCTAATGCCACATATTCGTTATACGCTTGCACAACAGGTTCAATACTAGAATATTCTTTGACAAGTTTTTTCCATTCTTCTTGCCTTGAGACAATTGTAGGATCCGCAATGCTAATTGACAACTCTGAAAATCGTGCTTTCAAAGTTTCCATTTTGTCTCTAAATATCATTTTCCACTAACTCCTCATCCTTAATTACCAAAACTCTCTCCACTGGTGGTGTGTTGTAATCTTTAATGCGCTTGGAAATACCACCAAATAAACTATCAACAGCATCACTCTGACCACAACCAACTTCCAGTATGAGAAAACCTCCTTTGTTTAGAAACTTCTTATACTTCAATGCAATATCCCGATAGAATACTAATCCGTCACTACCACCATCTAGTGCGTTGTGTGGTTCATAATCCCTAACACTAGCGTCAAGTTTTTCAATATCCGCTGTTTTGATATATGGAGGATTTACAACTATAATATCATATGTGTCTGTTATGTTCTCAAACATGTCACTAGTATAGAATTTTATTTCAACGTCGTTTTTCTGTGCATTTTCAGACGCTAGTTCGATCGCTTCTTCGGATATATCTATTGCGGTAATTTGACAATCCACATTTTTTGCTATGGCTATTGCTATAGATCCCGACCCAGTACACATATCAATTATTTTTGGATTACTGAAATTTTTTGCAACTATTATCGCCTGCTCTGCTAAAAGCTCGCTCTCGCTACGCGCAATCAGTGCACGCGGATCGCTTTTTAATATTAATCCATAGAAGCATGTCTCACCTAATGCATATTGGAGTGGCTTCCCAGATAAGCGGTCATTTGCTACAGCAAGCGCTTTTTCAAACCCTATATTTGTCAGTCGTGCTGTCTTTAATTCTTCTCTTGTTTTGACACCAGTTATAGCCATTAAAATCTCGAACTCTTCACCACTATATAATTCGCCCAGTGCGTCCCTAATTTGCTCTTCCGCCTTTTTTATGCTATATGCTGTTTCGAATTTAGTCTCAGGGATGTTTTTATCATCTTCCATAGCAAGAACGGTTTTAAATGCTGTAATTGCAACTTCTAACATCTCGTCATCGGGTTCTCTTGTAGTTACCTTTTGTAGCAACAAACCTGGCAATTTGATAACTTTTACAAGTGGATTATCAAATCGCGCTAAAAACATCAAAATCTCATAACTTATCCCAGCAACTATCGGTATTCCCGCTATGCGAATAAGCATTCTCATCCATAACTCTTGCCACCCTAAGAACGAAAAGAAAATAATACCTATTATCATAACTAGTATCATAAAAGTAGTGCCACATCTGTCATGAATTCTTGACGTCTCGCGAGCATTTGCTACAGTTAACTCTTTTCCACTTTCATAGCAACTGATTGTTTTATGCTCAGCACCGTGATATGAAAACAATCGCTTTATATCTTTAAGTAGTGAACACAGCAAAATATATGCGATAAATATTATAATTCTTATTAAACCACTAGTTAGATTCTTTAGTATATTCTGCCACAATTCGGTTATAGCATCGATTGGAAATAATGTGTATATACCATCCGTTATTACACCTGGCAATAATACAAATAAACCAACTGCTACAACTATACCTAAAATTGTACCTAATATACTTATCACAGACATTATATTAATTTTTGTTTTTTCAGCTAGCCAGGTTTCAAATTTTGATGGTTTCTCATCGGCTACATCACTAAATACTTCAGCAGCCCGCATCAATGTTTTCATGCCAGTTACCATGCTTATAGCAAACGAAATTATCCCTCGTATGATTGGCATTTTGAAGAACACAGAACGCTCCGAAAATGGTACAAATCTCTGGCTCTCTGTTTGAATAGTCCCCGAAGGATCGCGGACAGACGTTGCCATAACGCTTTTACCGCGCATCATGACACCTTCTAGTACCGCTTGTCCGCCAATTTTAGTTGTCTTTTTTTTGTCCATACAATTCCTGCTCTTCTTCACATTCAAAAACAAATTTAAATTAAAAAACGCGGAAACACACTGCATAAACATGCAATATTCGCGCCCGCGTTTATCGTATTTTGTCTTAAACAGTGATGCGACTAATCCTAGATCAGTTGCCATCGCGACAAAGTCACGCTAAATGAATTATTTGTTTTACTTTAAGCCATAACGCTTACGGAATTTATCAACTCTTCCACCTGTGTCAACAATTTTTTGTTTTCCAGTGTAGAAAGGGTGACATTGATTACATATATCAACTTTTAGCGTCTTAGTGTTCTTGGTTGTCCCCGTTTTAAATGTTGCGCCACACGCGCAAACAACATCTGTCTGATAGTACTGGGGATGGATGTTATCTTTCATCGCTTAATCCTCGTGAATTTTTACGATACAATTAGTGTTAATTTTTAACAATCAAATTGTAGTGCTATTATTATATTAATCAAGCTTAACTTTGTCAAATGTTTTATATGCTAATTACATCTTAAACTATAGGCAAAGCGCATCAATTAAGCAATTTCTGTCGCTTTTGCTACGTAATACACCACCAGTTCCGAACTAAAGCTTAAGCACCTTGTATATATCTTGCGATATTGCAAAATTTAGGACAAATGCAGAATAATATTAAACTCATGTATTATTATTGTATGGAGTCATTTTACCAATATCAGAAAAATGGACTAGCGCTCGTAGAGTGGAAAAACAAAGAACAAAAGAACGTATTCTAGTTAAGTGTGCAATACAATCTGGTAAAACGTTTATAATTAGAGATTTTGGAAGGTCTAATTACAGACGCGTTATTGAACTGGATTTCTCGCTAAATGAGATTACAAATCGCTTTATGGAAAATCTAGACTCCCAAACGCTTTATAGCAAATTTTCACTGCGCCTTGCGCATATACCATATAACAGGGACACTTTGATCTTTCTAGCAGATATTCAAATGTGGTCTCAATTGCGGATGGCATTAAAACACTTTTGCTGAAAACAAAAGCTGTTCCTTTATCGCCACTCAGATGCGTAGCGCAATATAACTAATAAGGAAAACCTGGAGCTTACTATGTGTTACGAGCACCAACTTGAAATGCATGCAATGGGTTTCGCGGTTTTCTTGTAAAAAGACTAACGGTGTAAATCATTAGCGTTTAGCACGAGTGTTGCATTGACATACAAAAAAACTGACGCTCGAATGTGCACCTTAGCTTTCAAAAATGAGCGAATATACAGTATAGCATGCTGCGCGTTATAAAAGCATTCCTGGAGGACGGCGATTATAGAGTTGTTCACACCGTACAACAAAAATTATTTATCGCAACCTTAATTGTCTGATATCAGCACGCAGCGCTACATGGTTTAAATCATAAATTGAAACGGGTTATCTTTTAATCACCAAACAATTAGCAGGATATCTAAGAAAAAGTTTCTATTCCACTATAGTCAAAAAGTGGTTCTAGAAGTATATTGATGCCTGCTTAAATTGATTGAGTGAGCCTATTTTATAAAACAATGCTATAATGTTCCCTCTACTATTTTCTATTGAAACTTACAACTACCCAAGTATTTCAACATTTAGACGCACCCCATAGCAATTTTATTGCTATGCATCACATAGATTTGAAAGGTAAGATTCGACATGATACTCTTCATGGATCTACGCAAAGCAGCATTTATGAAAGCTTTATGACTGCTATACATCTTGAAAAGCGCGTCTACTGTTGAGCTTATTCAAACCAGGTAAAGGTGTTGGGGAGATCGAGTTTATATACATTTACAATGGTAGAATAACTATTCAAGGCAACGCTAGCAATGTTAGTGCTACATTCATTAGAGAATTTACCGAGAAATATAAACCACCGTTTGTCTATAAATTCGCTACCTGAGCGTATAGGGTTAATCTACAATGAAAATCCTATCCCTATGGGCATAACAATGTTTCTATAAAACGCTATCAGCTTTAAGGCGCTTAATGCTTTTAGTTATCTAACACTCGGCATTTCGTGTAAGGCATCGATGCAAAACTCGTTTATGGTGCTATAAACGAGCTATTTGCGTTACCTGTTATGTAAATTTGACTCACAAACAGTTTTAATTTGTATAGCGCATAATAGGACAGCCATTTTCGTTGTCTTATGTGCTTATTTTTACACTTGCAAAAATATTGCTGTCATCTGCTTGTTTGCTATCTGTGTTCTTATCAGTTTTATGAGTGTCAGACTCTTCCGCTGGCGCGTTTGAGCGCGTTTTCACCAGCCTTTTGATTGCTTTTACTAATGCTTTACGATCATGGGTCTTCGGACTCCCACTCCCATTCGCGTGCGTCATTTTTCAACAGTGCCGTCACCTGCTTCATCTGTTGTTGGATCGCTTTCTCTGCCGCCATACGATCAGCGATTTCTTTAGTTGTCCTTCTGAAATATTCAATGTACATTCTCAAAGCACCATAGTCAATTGTCCACCAACTTGTTCTGTCGGCAAAAGCATATTCCTCTTTTCGCTTTACTACACCCTTCGCAACCAAGTTTTTAGCAACTTGCATGAGTGTTGTTTTGGATAAAAATGGTAGTAAGCTTTGCCATGTGTCAAAAGATGCTCTAAAATAATTGCTACACACTTCATTCGATTTAGATTCAAGTTCATGGTGAATCCGTTGCACTATTATAGACTCATGTAGTCCAATAGTTGCAGCACAGGACGGCAAGAAATCTAGCGTTCGTGTTGAGTCTATACCAGACAACTTATGTTTATTTAACTCTGTAAAAATGAAGTATGTTTCATCGAATTCTGTTACTTTTGTTATATAGTTTTGATTAACCAGAAATTTTAAAACATCCCTAAGCGCCCTTTCATTCAGAAATAAAAGTTGCTCATGCCACCATTTTGGTGATGCACTGACACATCGCGAACTTTCAATGCATCTTTGTGAGCTTGCGCATAGATTAAAAACTTGCGATAGCACGATGGCATTCTTTAAACCGATTTGTTCGGCTAACACTGTCGAAAACACAAGCGGTTTTTCGTTAGAAAAGATCGCTTTCTTTGATTCTATCATAAAATCCTCTTACTTCAATAAATTAGATATTCTCTGGATAGATTGAATCCAAAGCAAACTATCCAGATGATTCACAGCTCCTGGCATCAAAAAACATTGATTTTTAATGCCCAGTTTAAGACTTCTCACACGACTATCTACCTATATGTATCACTTAGTTTTTGTATATGATCGTGTGTATCATCAGAGACGAACGACATAAAAGGGTTATCCAACACCTGTGACAATTAATTAAAATCTTGCTAAATTTTTTCTGTCTGACTATGCCGACATCACTGTCGCGATAAATAAATCAGACACCATAATTTTATTTAGATTGATCGTTGAGATTGCCTTTATTGTTTTTAATATGGACCAACTCCTCGAATATCATCGACGTTTTTGGGGATTAAAGAATTGATCCAGAATCATTTTATTAAATATTGCGGCTGAACCTGCATTTTCACCAGTGTCATCAATTTCAAAAGTGTAACAGGTTTCAGGATCTAAATCCTCAAAAAAGTCAGGGTCATCACTCATATCGTCAAAAATTGGAGCTTCATCGAGCTTGAGTATTTTGTGTGGTATTCCTGGGATTAGTTCTGTGGGTTTATTATCTTTTAACATATTCTATACCTCCGATATGTTATTTGGGGCATTATGCCTATCTTTGGGTAAACGCAAAAGAATATAATCTTTTAACATTATTGAAACATCAAAATAATTGCTGATAATAAAGACTATGGGGCTTAATATTTTGCATTGCGCTAAATTCACGCTTGCCATATTATATACCTCATTCACAAAAAAATCAATAGTCAATGCGGTTTTTATATAAATTTGAAAACGGCTAAAAAGTGCTATCCCCACATTCCCAGTATTTTAATGTATTAGTCTCTGTAATTGGTGAGTTTATGCATTCAACAAGGTCTCCATATTGCTCGGGCTTGCAAAATGTACCACCGCCCTTCTGCGTTTGAAAACAGACTCAGATGTTTCTGCCCTTTAGCTCACTTTATGTCTTGACATAAGCCAAATGATTCACTATAATTTTAATGCACTATGCAAAGAAAAACTACCACTCCCGCATGATGTTCTTTAGCGTGCTTGCAAATCACAGAATGTAAAATTACATACAAGTAGCTTTGAAATGAGGAGAATCAAAGGCAACATACATGGAGCGTGTATCATACATGTTCTTATATAACAATCCTTAAGATTGTTTCTACACGTGCCACAATTTAATAGCACTATTACAAATTTGCTCTCGCATCAGCGTGATTGAAATTCGCATATGTTGCTATTTCCGATAATATTTGATTCCCTGTGAGTAGCAATTGCTAGCAAGTTAAGCAAATCAAACCACGTCTAAAATGCATTAGACACAAGATGCCAAATCTCGTGTCACGGTCGCTTGTGTTTAAAAGCGCATAGCAAGATGTATAAACCATAATGATAGTATGGTGCTAGTGTTGCGCTCTAGTGTGTCTGCAAAAAATCAAATTTTATCAATGGTGTACAAATTGGAAATAGACAGCGTGCTTAATGAACCAAATAAATCTTCACAACGTATCCCCGAAATTGATTTCTTTCGTGGATTATGTATACTCTTGATGTTCGTTGATCACTTCATGTTGTTTACTATCAAATTTGATGCATTCCATTGGTCACAGTCTAATACTACTTTCTTATCTACAATTGTCTCCATTAGTCAATATTTTCATAGTGGACCTGGATACATGTTTCGCATGATATTCCGCAGTATTATTCTTTGCTTGTTTTTTGGCATATCTGGAATATGTTGCACTTTTAGCAAAAATAACTTAAAACGTGCAATTCGACTTGCTATTGTTGCAGTTTCTATCACCTCTAGTATGTATCTCTTATCTTTAGCGACAGGTCATAATCTTAATATCTATTTTGGAATATTCCACTGCTACGCTTCATGTATTTTAATTTATTGGATGCTCAACAAGACACACCATCGCATGTTTTTGTTTTTTGCGATAGTATTAATAATTAGTTCCATTTTAATTGGTATTTTACAGCCAAAATTACAAACATCAAATATATTGTTCCCATTAGGCATTCCCTCTGTTAATTATCCATCAACTGTTGATTATAGTCCAATTTTTCCAAGCATCGGTGTTTTTTTAATAGGCGCAATAATAGGAAAAACAATACATAAAAACAAAATAAGTGCGTCTACTGATTATCCCAAATTTAAATCCAATCCTTTGATTTTTATCGGCAAACATGGGGTCGCTTTCTATATCATTCACATCCCCGTACTGGCATTTATTGTGTGGATATTGGGTGTAATTGCATTTGGCAAGCCTTAGTGAAGAATTTAGCGAAATGCTCTCATGATGACTGGTTCAACCACGAAAAGAGTACAACTTTATTCTTAACTAAAGACATAGTGTTTTTGATTCTATAGCAATTTGTTTTTCGATTTCAATGATCAGATCTATGTCGATTAACATAGCTTTTAAAAACAGTGCTTTTCCATATATGCATATTCTTTGGTATTTTTATTTCACTACGTTCGGGTTCGATGATTTCAGTGTCAAATTCTTTAGAATAAGGTTCAACTAATACCCGTTTCTCAAGCGCGTATGTCTCGTTTGCAATGTTAAAGTAGAGTTTACCATCTAGCGTCTTTGTAACATTCCCTTTTACTCCTTTTCTGAAATTTATAATATTAGCTTTGGAGTCGAGTACAACATACTCATTACATTCAAAGTTAATTGTACCGCCGCCTCGAACCGTTCTTTCATAATGCGTTGAAAGAATTAATGCTATTTCATCTGCGGTTGGGGGCGGAATAAAAGCGTTATCTTTTTCGGTTGATTCTATTGCAAACTTTTCGTTGTAATCCACAAAAAACTTTTCTAAAAAGTTGTTTGCTTGATCTATTGTACTTATGCCAGCAAATTTTAGTTCCATAGGTAGTCGCTTCTGCAATGTCCCAAATGCCCGCTCTACTCGTCCTTTTGTCTGTGGTATGCTTGTGGTTTTTAGGCAAATGCCGAGATTGTTGCATGCATAACCAAATTGAGTAGGACGATCTCTTACATCTTCACTCGATTTGCTAGTGAAAACAGTACGCTTGTCTGACAGAATTGTTGATGGCACACCATACTTTAACAATACTTCTTTAAGAGTCTTAAAATATCCATAAAGCGTTTCTTGTGTGTCGAAAAACCCCGCCATTATCTTTGATGTCGCGTCATCAACTGCTATATGCAAGCTCGATTTACCATCACCAAACCAGCAATGTGTCGATGCGTCAATTTGTATGAGTTCTCCAGAATATCGTTTTCGCGGTCGTCGCGGATGCGCTTTGTTTTTATTCAACACATTCGTGTCACTGTCATTTTCGATGCTAGATTCAATCGATCCTTCAATTTGAGATTCCTTTGCCTGTTCCGCTTTTAGTTTTTTAATCATTTTCTTGGTTTTCTTCACCGATAACGGAGAAAGCAGACCATGCTTTAATAATAGACCTCTTAGGCATTCTGCTGAATAGTGAATCCCCTCATACTTATCAAGCAATTCTTTGAAGTGCCTATATGAAGATCCTTTATATTTACCCTGGAACAAATCTAAAACTTTTTCTCGTGTTTCATCAGGCATGCGAGTCTTTGGAATTATGCCACGATGCCCACTTATAAAAAACGCTTTCCCTTGCTCTTTATACCCTCTTATGTATGCCCAAGCTGTTTGTTTAGTATATTTCAATTCCGCTGCAAGACGAGCGATGTTATGATGTGTTTTTAAGTATTTCATAACCGCTTTGTATTGTAAATACTCTTTACTGGTTAATTCAATGATGTCTCTTTTGTCGTTACTCAAAATGGTATCTCCTGATGTTATTTTTAATTTTGTGTAAAATCATTCGGTATGTTTTCAGCGTTTTTTAAAAATAAGATAGTTTTCAATAGGATTATAAAAATTTGATAATTTTACACTGCGCTATAAAAAGCACACCTATTATTATAAACCTCATTTGCTAAAAAATCAATAGTTAATACTTGTTTTTACTATAAGTTGGAAGTCTAACTTCACACATACACGCTAATGCTCATATTCTGTGTGATTATTTAACCTCAGCCGTACTATTCGAGTGTTTGCTTATTAACAAATCTCTCAAAAGTAGTGGTTTTCCATATATGCATATTCTTTGGGATAGTGATTTCTAGATGTGGAATCACATCAATTTCTGCCCTACATTCTTTTGAATCTGGCTTAGTTAATGTTCGCGCCTTAAGTGCGTATGTATCGTTTGCAATGTTAAAGTAAAGACTGCCATCTAATGTCTTTGTAACATTCCCTTTTAACCCTTTCCGCAAATTCACAAGATTGCCATTAGAATTGAGTACAACATAATCCGTGGATTCAAAGCGAATTACACCATTAACACCAACAGGTCTTTCGTAATGTGTTGAAAGAAGTAAATTTATTTCATCTGCGCTTGGTGGATCGGCAAAAACGTCATTGGGTTCGATTGCCTCTTTCCCGAATTTACTGTTGTATTCTATTATGTATTGCCCCAAAAAAGCATTTGCTCCTGCAATTGTGCTAACCCCAGCAATCCTTAGTTCCAATGGCAAGCGATGTTGTAATGTTTTCAGAGCACGCTCTACTCTACCTTTTGTTTGCGGTATGCTCGTAGCTTTTAAGCGAATTCCTAGGTTTTCGCAAGCATAACCAAATTGTGTGATTCTATCTCTCACATCTTCATACAGATTGTTAGTAAATACATTACGATTATCGGACAAGATTGTTGATGGTATTCCGTGATTTAGCAACACATCCTTTAAGACATTAAAATACGCATAAAGGGTTTCCTGCGTATCGAAAAAGCCTGCCAATAACTTCGATGTTGCATCATCTACGGCTATATGCAAATACGTTTTTGTGTCTCCAAACCAGCAATGCGTAGCTGCATCAACTTGTATGAGTTCGCCAGAATACCGCTTCCTCGGTCTAAAAGGATGTGGATCATGATCCAACAACGATCTTAGCTCCATATTTTCTTCAATGTTTGATCGCGCATTTTCTTTGGTTTCATTTTTTTTTGTTCTTTCTGCTTGTAGCTTTTTCACCATAGCACTTGTGTACTTCCTAACTGATGGAGAAAGCAAGCAATTTTTTATTAGCAGATCTCTTACAGAAGTTTTACTATAGTGGATATTTTCATGTTTCTTAAGAAATTCATTGAAGTGCTCGTATGTCCATCCAGCATATTTATGTTGATATAAATATATAATTTTTTCCTTTGTTTCAGTAGACATCACCCTGTTTGATACTTTTCCAGTTTCCTTTCTTGCAAAAAAAGCTTTGCCTCCCGCCTTATATCCGTCTACGTATCTCAACGCGGTCTCATCAGAACAGCTTAATTGTGTGGCAAGTCTACTAATGTCTTGATGTATGTTTATATATCTAACAACTGCGTTATACTTGAACAATTGTTCGTTATTTAATATTATGTTTTTTGTTTCATCGTTATCCAAATGGCATCACCTGTTGTTATTTGAATTCATGTAATCTTATATATGTGTAATCTTTCAAAACCTTTTAAGTGATGACGTATTTGCTGTTAAAAAAGAATAGAAAAATCCCTGAATTTCACACTGCACTATAAGATGTAACCCCTATATTATAGACCCAATTCGCAAGAAAATCAATAGTCAATGCTTGTTTTTTATATGAATTTTAAAAATATCTTCACGCTTCTTAATATACCATGATATTATTTTGCTTCAGTTGCGCACTTCAAGTTATTGCTAATTACTAAATCTTTTGCACTATACTAAACTTATATCTTTTCTTAAGAGCATTATTTAAATTAATGCAAAATATAAACCAAATAGGAACTATCATAAATTACATAGTTGCAAAAATAAGCCACTACCCTCAATTTAGTAAGTAACGATACAAAATATCATCGAGTGGCAAAACACTTTCCTTTTGTTGTTGATAATAGTGTTGTTAAGCGTAGGATGTTACACAAATTTTTCTCATCGCGCACAAATTAAGTATGTTTGCTGATAAAACAAATTCTTCATCAGAGAGTTAATATGCACTGACAAAATTGCATGCTATGACAATTCATTGAAATAATATAAACTGCCCAAAATAATTTTTTACTAATGTGTCACAACGTCTTAGTCATGCGACCTCTTTTGAATTGTCTAACAAACAGTTTCACGGTGCGCTCTTTTATGAACGAATAAGATACGTTGAACAAGTATGCCGCGCCGATATTAGCAGTAACGCAAGCAAACAGTATCGGAAAACTCCGTTCACTAATGATGTTGAAAGTGAACGATAGAATTATAAACTGCAATAGATATATTTCGAGCGATATTTTACCTAAAAACACAAACAACTTATTTTTACCAAAGTCTACTTTTTGAAGCAGTATTACTAAAATCACGCATGCAAGCAAAGCGTTCATATATTCTCGGGATAATAGTGGTAGTGGAATTTCAAAAAACCAGTTTAAAACTATAAGTCCCGCCGCCGCAACTAAGGAACTGTAGTACCTAACTCTGGATTGGGAAAAGGCATTGCTCTTATTTTCAAACACGGCATAAGTTACACCTAACGGGACACATAAAATAGCCCTGTAATGCCACCATTCGGCATTTAAAAGTTCAAGAATTACGACAAATATCACCGCTACCACCAATGTTATTATAGGTAGCAGACAAAGTCGTTTTTCGAAAAATCTTTTACATAATAATGCTGTACCGAACAGCGCGTATAAAATCAAAATAGACGTAATAAACCATGAATATCCCGTAATCATGTCAAAACCAAAAAACACGTAGAGCTGCAAGATTCTTATTGCCGACTCAAACGATGACAGTTCTGCGTTTCTGTAAAATAACGCAAAGCTGATAATGTTTATAATGACTATTTCAATATAAATTCGCGGGATTTTTTTCGTAAAAATCTTTTTTGCGTAACCCTCTCTATCTTTCAGCCAACCTTTTGTCAACCCGTAAAATGAGAGGAAAAAGAATATGCCGACAGCGACCCAGCCAAACGAATAGTTGATTTTTGCAAACGTTTCAGACAAAAGCGATGCCTGCCCCAAATGGTGCAATAACACCAACATCGCGGCAAGACCCTTTAATGCCGATGTGTCATCAAAAGTGAGATTGCTTTCCGTCATCGTTTCTTTCTTTTTTATTCCTAAGCCAGCGACAACAGTTATTACGATTAAAATGTATATATAAAACATCGCTCTCTCCAAAACCGTTGTTTTCTTTAAAAATAACCGCAGGCGCACTCGGAACCGTTGCGGCGGCTATTTGATTCAGGGATGACCGAATCAGGATGCGGTTATTGTGACACTTGATTTTCCTCTTACCCACGAATCTTCAAAAGCTCCGTGTGCGCTATATCCTAAACACAACCAAACATAATTGCCGTAACTGCTGTAAAAACTACTCAAGGCGACTGTATATGTATAAGTACGTGTCCCCCAATTTTCACTGCTATGTTCGATATTGGTTTTCTCCCACAGTTTCACAGTATTACCTGAGGATGCAACTGCATACAAATATAATTCTTGATAACCATCGTTAATTTCCCGCATATCGACACTGATTGAAAATTTTAAGGTCGTATAGCCTAAGTTAATCAATGTTGAAAGCGTTAATCCAATCGATTCCAAATCGTCAAAATATATTTTATCGTCCGTAATAGTGGCATCGTCTTTGTTTTCGTGGAATACAACTATATTCGAGTTCTTTATATTTATTTTAACTGGTTTGGATTTAGTCCATATCGTTAACTTTACACCATTATAATACTGATAATAGCGGAGCAAGACGTAAAGATCCGTATGATTGACAATTTTGTTTCTGATAACGAGATACCCTGCCGAAGACAAAGAATAATTAGAGTTATCTACTGCGCTAAAGTCATATGAGTTAGATGAACTTGACGCTTGCGAATCATTTGATGATGCATATAAATACGAAGCTTGACTTGTTACCGTTGCCGTTGTTATATTCGCATCATTTACTGCGTTGAAAACCTTGACGGTTTTAACTATCGTTGTCGTTTTTGTGCCATCAATAAAATCAATTGTGACCGTAACAATTTCACTTCCTGGAGCGTTTGCGGTAATTGACAGTTTTTTATTGCTATCAATTGTGGCATAACTTGATGTTTCGGTTGCGGTAAAAGTCACACCCCATGCCGACAAAAGTTCGCTATTGTACTTGCCAAGAAGATATGTGTACTTCCCCTCGCTCAACTGCGCGTTGTCGGTAGCGTACATTGTTCTGCCATCACTATCGATACTATAAGAACTATATGACGTTGTGTTTGTATTGTAGTAAATATTGCTCGCGGTAAGGCTTAACGCGTTGACGACAACGCTCCCTATGCAATACTTCGATGCATCATCGTTCGAGGTCAACTTAATATTGATAACCGTTCCACCTGGCGCATTTTTCGGCACAACTAAATTTAATCCATTGAAATAGTATGCGGAGGCATTACTTATGCTTACCGAAGCATTTGTCACCGAGGCAACCGTACCTTTGAACGTCTTTGCCGTTGCATATCCGCCGTTTTGTGCGACATTGTAAGATACTCCGAGGCTTGTCGTAGAATTGCGATTTGCTGCCGGCACGCTCTTTGTTATCGACACAACAGGAACGTATACCGCAACTTCACAGCTCGCGGTTTTGCCACTTCCATCGGTCGCTGTTGCCGTAATTGTAAAGCTCGGGTTATCACTTGTCATATAGGAAATATCGCGGACAATTATATTCTTACCAGAAACATAGGCATAATTCGTTCCGCTCAACGAAAGCGTATATGCACCACTCGAAACATCGGCGGGAGCAATACTAACAACTGGTGTTAGCGTGTCATCGGGACGCGCTTTGTTTGCGTTTGTGTTGTCTATAACCGTGCCCGAGGCGATCTTAACAGATGAAATAGTAAGGGCTGTTGCAAGTATACGTTTAACGATTAAATCTCTTGCTACCACCGTACCTGCGTAGGTTGCACCATTAACCATATAGTCAGTGCTTGTTGCCTTTATCGTTGCTGTTCCGTTTGCAACGTCAGACTTAACCTTAAACGTTACCGATGATGTTGTAGAATTAACAAGATTCACACTACTTGGCAGTGTAAACATGACATCTTTATACGTTGCGTTAGCGGGTAATACCGTTGCTGTTACGACATATTCTTTATTCGGGTTAATCTCGCTGTCCGAGCAATTAAGTGTTACACCTGTAACTGGCACGATTATTTTTACCACTACCGTTTTTTCGCGTACCGTTCCGTTATCGTTAATTGTCGCTTTTAATGCAACCTTCGGATTATAGTCTGCCGTTGTTGAATTTAGTGTGAATGTGCTACCGCTTAATGTTCCGTATCCGCCGCCCGATACGACCGAATAGGTTGCAGTTTGATTTGTGGCATTTGTATTTACCACTGTGCTTAAGGTAATTCTAGTACCGAGTTTTGCCTCCGTATTTTCCGACATTCCGTTTGTTTTAACTACCATTTGAGACGTGTCCACGGGAATATAAATCGTAAACGCAAGTCGTTTTGATGGCAAGTCATCTGCCGTGACGATTACGGTAAATGTGGCATTTCTGACCGTAACTGTGGGATTAACAATGACTAAACCGCTTGTTGAAACCGTTGCATGTCCACTTGACGCATAGGTGATTTTTGTAAATAACGCGCTGTTTATGCCCGTAATCTGAATTTGTTCACCTTGCATTAACGTGGTTTTTGTAGCGGCAACACTTATTGACGCAACTCTTACTGTTATTTCATAGTTAGCGGTTTTATCATCGGCTACAACCTGCACAACGATTTTTGAATTGTGCTTTGCTGTGGCATTGACTTTGAGAACATCGCCATCTAAGTACCCAAAACTTGCACCTGAAATAATCGATAGCGCGGAAGTTTGGATTGTTGCGGTATTCGGAGATATCGAAGCGTAAAACTGCACGATCCCGCCAGGCTCAACCGTTGTTACGTTATTTTGCGTCGTAAGCGTAACTTCCGACACCGATGTGTGTGCCAAAGTTATCCTGTATGTTTGACTCATACATCCCCCTGCCGATGCATAGAATGTCACTGTTTGCCCGACAAATTCCTCCGTAAACGGCAACATGGTCAACATTCCGTCTGCAATGCTTACAAGACCTGTATCGGATACAAAATACGCAACGGCATTATAATCCTTAGTCGCAGCAATAGATGGTAATACCATCGAGACAAGCGAAATTTGTGCGCCCGCGCCAAGCGTCATATCGCTCGGCACATTAAGCGTTACCGATGTTACCGCAACGGGTGCGACCGCGTACACTACGTTCGAACTTTCGAATACAACAACTCCATCGACTATGGCTTTTGCATATGCGGTTATTGTTACGCCGAGCGGAGCCGTTCCTGCAACGGCAATTTCGCCCGTTTCCGAGTTGAGCGTAATGCCTGGAACACTACTCCTTAAAGCGTAAACGATGCTTGCTCCAGTAGCATAATCAGGGGTGATCCGCCCTATTAAATTAACCGTACTTCCTTGAACAACTGGCGAATCAACGTTTTCGAGCACGACATTTTCAACATCGATAATTATATTAAACAGTAGTTGATTGCTGTCTATTCCGTCTTGGTGGTGCGCATATATTGTGAACGATGCATTCGGCAAACGAATATCTGAATGCGCTTTAACTTGATACTTGCCGTCCCCTAAACAGATTAAATAATTTTCACTGCTCACTATGTATTGCACTGCTTGAACGGTAGCGTATTCATTAACTGCCGCAATAAAATTTACGATTTCTCCTGGACGAACGTTTGCGGTTTTGTCAGCAGTGAGCGTAGCGATGGTCGCAGGATTATAAATCGAAATCTCGTAAGACTCGCTTCTATACCCATCGGCAATACCGTAAATAAGAATTTTTGCAAATCTGTCGTTTACGACTTCATTAACGCTAAGCATGCCGTTTTCGGTAACTGTCGCGTATTGACTACTTTCAACATAATATTTAATCTCGCAATAAGTTGCATAGTTGCCACAGTTAACGGTTCCTAAAAACTGTACGCGCTCACTCGGTCTTAAATCCTCGGCAATTACTGGTTCGATAATAAGACTCGTAACAGGGACTTTAAGCACGGTTATAGCATACGGAACGCTTGAAACGAAGTCCGCAATTGCGATAATTTGAATTTCAGCGCCCACAAGCGCGTTTTGGTATACCGTAACAAATCCGTTTTGATCAACCGAGGCATACTCTGATCCGAATGCAATGCTGTACACGATATGCCTGTCTGTTGCATACAATGGATACGCTATTGCGCTCAGCTTAAGCCACGAACCTTGCTCCGACTCGTGCTCTTCAGTATAACCGTCGGCAACGCCGAGTACGACTTGCGTTACAGGAACTTTAACACTCAGCGTTATATAATCGCAAGTGTAACCATCTATTACAGCCCCGATTACTATTTCGGCATTCGAGACGGTTATACACGTCTTTACGATAAGAATATCGCTTTCGATAGATTCGACATACTCGGATCCGCTTATGATTTGGTATTCGCGATCTTGATTAGTCGCCGTTTCGTTTGTTTCCACCGACAGCACGATGGTTCCGCCCGCATTCGCTGTAGAAGTCGGGGTATAATTATCCGCCGACAATACTGCCCTAGTAACAGGAATATATACAGTAAAGTACAACACATTGCTTGACAATTCGTCCCCGAACGCTTGAATGCTAAACGTGTAATTTCTTACGGTAACCTCGTCAGCAATGCTAAGGTAAGCCTTAGGTTCCGCCACTCCAATTACTGTAATGCTCGCAAAATTTAGTGCCGAATGCGAAATCGGTGTTACTACGTATCTTACGTTTTCAAAAGAAAAATACTCAAAGTTTTCATAAATGCGTACGTAGTCACTTTGCCTAACTACAGTATCCGCCGCCGAAATCGTTATGCTCGCTACTTTAACTGTAATCGTTACGGTTTCCGAAACGTTTCCGTCTGCAGAAACCGCATAAATATAAATTTGAGTATTATGCGCAACTTCTGCCGAAACGGAAAGCATGCCATTTTTCGCGTCAATTGCCACACCGTCTATCGGATTCGTCAAAAAATATGTTGCGCTTGTGTTTGTGGCAAAACTCGGTGTAACGACAGAGTACAACCAAGTATCGGTATTCGGTTCGACAATTGTGACATAGTCAGTTATCGCAATTGACGCGACTTGAATATATACTGATATCGTTACCGCTTCGCTGTAAATCTCGTCTATGTAACCTCTTAGAGTTATTTGTGCGTTCGGTACGCTTATATCATCATTAACAAGATAAACACCACCACCCAAAGCCGTCACAAATTGCGAGCCGCTCGATATTAAAAACGCTACATCGCGACTTGTCGCAAACTCGTTAACAACGGAATTAAGCGCAAATGTTTCGCCACGCAACACAACGGTTTTGTCAGACAACACGGCAACGCTTTGCGCTGGATTGTATATTTCTATTTCATAAATATTACTTATCACACCGTCAGCGTTGCCAATAACTTTAACAGTCGCAAACCTCGCGCCTACGATATTATTTACAGCGAACAACCCGCTTGCCGTAATCGTTGCGTGCTCGCTTCCCTCTATAAGCGAATAAGTTACAGTGCCATAAGTAGCGTTTTCGGATACCTCTTTTGTGAATTGTATGGTTTCGCCTGGTCTTAGTGTCGTTATCCCGCCTGCGGAAATGTATACGTATTCAACAGGAACTTTAAGCACCGTTACTGAGTATTCCGCGCTTAGAGCAGTGTCCAACGTAGTTCTTGCGATGATTTTTATAATCGCGCCTACGTCTGCATCTTGATTGATTTTTAATAATCCACCGCTCGTAATTGTAGCAAGTGTTCCGCCCTCTACTATTGCAAAGCAAACCTCAGGATATGTCGTATGTTCTGGCGACACTTTAGCAACAAGTTGCATGATGGCCCCTTGTCTTAACTCATGCACGTTCGAGTCTATTA
>JAITLB010000266.1 GCA_031278175.1 Christensenellaceae bacterium | reverse complement strand
CGATAATACTCCAAAGCGATTATACAATAGGTATCATCTACCGTTAGTGGAGTTGGTTTTTTAGACTACTAACACTCAAGCATCTTGATGTTTTTAACAGTTATGAAGGCTTTTACAGGATTCCTTTGACACAATATTTAGATTAAATAATAAAGTCCCTTTATTCATTTTTTGCTTAGTATAACAATCTCTAAGAGTTTTAAAGGTTTTGCTTTGTTCAGTAAAAGACTTTACCTTCATTGCTACTAACTCACACTCATATTAGACTTTTACACATGTGATCTAGCATTTGATGTTTGACTTGCTTTTAGTAAATGATGGCAAATATTACATAAAAGTGTAAATTCCTTTTCAGCACTTTAATCGATTGAATGCTCTGATCGCATTTTTATAGACAACTAGAGCATATTCTCTTGAGTTAAATGCAATTTGGTTGTATAATATTAGTATTGACTACATTAAAGAGGATTAAATTATGCACGATTTAATTGATTATCTATTAAGTTACGTTGTAGATGATAAAGACTATGAGATCATTCTGTTTGAAGATGGCGCACAAGGCACAATTAAAATCTTAACATCACCTGATAATCTGCCTAAAATTATTGGAAAGCAAGGACGCATGATAAAAGCATTACGCACATTCATTCGCGCACATGCGCATAACACCGATATGGTCTATGACATTCTCGTTGAAGCAAGATAAAGATCTACTCTGCGCAGGTTTAATACTTAAGCCACATGGGATCAAGGGAGAATTAAAAATTCAACCTCTTACAAACACACCCGATTTATTTTCAAGTATTAAAAAGTTTATAATATCTGGCAATGAGTATGTAGTAGAAAAAGCTCGAATCGATGACAAGCACGTCATTCTCAAGTTAGCAGGTTTAGACAATCGCACAGACGCTGATAAATTTCGCGATCTGGAACTATTTGTTGATGAAAACAATCGGCCCGCTACAAATGAAAATGAATACTATATTGCTGATCTTAAACAATTTGAAATTACCGATGGTTTAAAAACTTATGGTGTGTTAGAGGATATTTTAACGAATGGTTCGGCAGATGTTTATTGTGTAAAAGGTGACAGACCTTTCATGTTCCCTGCTATTAGAACTGTTGTCCTCAGTACAAATTTAGAAGAGAAAACTATCCTTGTCAGTGCCGAAGAATTAGAAAAAGTTGCGGTATATTATGATAATTAGCGTTCTTACTTTGTTTCCAGAAATTTATTCCGCATTAAATACAAGTGTCTTGGGCCGCGCTCTCAGCGAATCATCTCTTGCTGTAAACGTTGTAAATATACGCGATTATTCTAAAGATAAACATCAAAGATGCGATGATACTCCGTTTGGTGGCGGTGCAGGTATGGTGATGACACCACAACCTTTGCATGATGCAATTACTGCTAATGATGTTGACCATTGCTACCATCGGATATATCTTAGCCCCAAAGGTCACAAACTCGATCAGAAAACCGTATTAAAACTGTCTAAGCTCTCACATATAATGCTCGTCAATGGTAGTTATGAGGGCATAGATGAACGCATAATCGATTTGGATATTGATGAAGAATTATCAATAGGTGACTTTGTACTAACTTCAGGCGACTTTGCTTCATTAGTTGTCATTAACGCTATAGCAAGATATATTCCAGGAGTACTTGGTTCTGAGATTTCAACTGAAGAAGAAAGTTTTTCCGAAGGACTTTTAGAATATCCGCATTACACTAGACCACGGGTATTTATGGATTTACCTGTGCCTGATGTCTTGCTTAGCGGTGATCATAAGAAAATATACGAATGGCGCAAATCTGAAAGCCTCAAATTGACATTGGCAAGACGACCTGATCTTTTAAATTCTACCGACAAGCTCGAGGTTTAATAATGCATATACATTGGTTTCCTGGACATATGACAAAAGCAATTCGTATGATGGCTACGGAACTATCTAGAGTCGATTGCGTTATTCAAGTGTTAGACGCAAGAGCACCAATGTCATGTATGAATCCTGCATTTGACGCTGTCATAGGTAATAGACCAAGACTTTTTGTAATAAACAAATACGATCTAATTGAACCAGATGATGCCAAACTTTGGAAAAGATATTTCCAGATGGCAAAATATAATTTCGTCTTTGCCGATAGTGCGCACAAAACAGATGCGCTTGCTGTTAAAAATGGACTTAAAGAAACGGCATCTGTGATATCTGAGAGATATAGGAAAAAAGGTGTTGAAAAAACTATACGGGCAATGGTTATCGGCATACCTAATGTCGGTAAATCAACTCTTATAAACAGTTTAACTGCCGAGAAAAAGACAGTGACAGGTGACCGACCTGGTGTAACACGTGGAAAACAATGGGTAGCAATTGACAAGTACATTGACTTGCTAGATAGTCCTGGTGTCTTGTATCCCGATTTCAAGGATCAGGAGAAAGCCACACGATTAGCACTTATAGGTAGCATAAAAGACGATGTCCTTGATAAATGCGAACTTGCGCTTTTAGGTATCAAAATACTGTGCAAATTGGCACCTAATAAGCTTGCAACCCGATATAACATATCCGATATTAATGCACATAATCCGCTAGGCATCTTAGAGGAAATTACTCTGCTCCGTGGGTATAGATTGAAAGGTGATACTCCCGATATTGAAAGAGCAGCATCTGCATTTATCAATGAATTTAGAAAAGGACAAATAGGCAAATTTGTTTTAGATGAGATTCCATTACTTTAACTATTATGAACACAGCAAAATTTGATTACGAAAATACATATTTGGCACAAAGCTTAATAATTTGTGGCATCGACGAAGTCGGACGTGGGCCATTAGCAGGACCTGTTGTAGCATGCGCTATAATCCCCAATTTTTCTAAAATATTATCGGATGTGGATGACAGCAAAAAACTAACCGATAAAAAACGACGCACATTGTTTAGTGAACTTAAATCTTGCACTCACTCTATTCAATTTATCAATGAGACTGTCATAGATGAAATTAACATTTTAAATGCCACAAAACTGGCGATGACACAGGCAGTTGCTAATTTAGAAATTGCACCAGACGTAGTGTTATGTGATGCACTGCGTTTAGATTTGCCTATGGAGTGCATTTCAATTATACATGGCGACACGCTTAGTTATTCTATTGCTGCTGCTTCAATACTAGCAAAAGTCGCACGCGATGACTTAATGATAGAGTATGCTAGACAATATCCTGAATACGGATTTGATTTACATAAAGGTTATGGTACAACCACGCACATCGCTGCTTTAAAAAAATACGGACCTTGTCCTATCCATAGAAAGAGTTTCATTAAGAATTTTGTATAGTTTTTCCTTGCTTAATCGATCTTAATAAACTCTTTTTAAATTTCGCACTAATAATAAAGATCTCATCTAACATGAGCGCGCACGCTTTGGTCTGCGGCATAATGCATATTAATACACCATATTTGATTTTGCAAATTTCCATGTCGTCATAGCAATTTATTTCTTTAATACTCTCATGCGCGCAAATGCTCTAGCCAGCGTTGCTTTGCTCAATTTATATTCCGTAGCACTCCTTGCTTGTCTCAAGATACGCTCATGTTCTTCTATTGCTCTAGCAACGCGATTAGGTTCGACTTCTTCTGGCCACTCCATTGTCTGGCATAACAATACTGTCTTTTCGGGGCGAACCTCTGCAAAGCCTTGACCATTTACCGCTGTTAGCTTCTCGCCATTGACTTTCATCTCTATTACACCTGGAGTTAAGCCTATCACTAGCGGTGCGTGTCCAGCTAGAATACCTATTGAACCATTTGAAGTTTCAACTATTAGACTTTCTACTTCGCCCTCATAAAAAGACTTTTCAGGTGTCAATATTTCAATTGGAAATTTAGTTGTTGCCATCACTGTTACCTTTCTTAGCAAAACGCTCTTCTATTTCGTCTAAATCACCAGCAAAATAAAATAAGCTCTCAGGAATTGAGTCAGCATCACCTCTCAAAATTCGTTCTACGCTGTCGATTGTTTTTGTAAGTGGCACATACTTTCCTGGTATGTTCGTATATATTTCTGAGACAAAAAACGGTTGTGAAAAAAAGCGCAACAATTTCCTCGCTCTATATACCGTCACTTTGTCATCTTCGCCTAGTTCTTCCATGCCTAATATCGCAATTATATCTTGTAATTCCTTATATCTCTGTAGAGTCTCTTGCGTGTCCCTTGCGACATTATAATGTCGCTCACCTATGATTGCAGGATTGAGCATTCTTGAAGATGACGCAAGCGGGTCAATGGCGGGATATATTCCCTCCTCTACTACTTTGCGCGATAAAACAGTTATTGCATCTAAGTGAGAAAATATAGTCGCTGGTGCGGGATCAGTAAGATCATCGGCAGGCACGTATATAGCTTGCACGGATGTAATTGAAGCATCTTTAGTTGTCGTTATTCGCTCCTGCAAAATTCCTAATTCGGTCGCGAGTGTTGGTTGATATCCAACTGCAGATGGCATGCGCCCTAATAAAGCCGACACTTCGCTACCAGCTTGGACATAGCGGAAAATGTTGTCTATAAACAGCAATACATCCTGCTTTTTCACATCTCTGAAATATTCGGCCAGCGTCAATCCCGTGAATGCTACTCGCATGCGTGAGCCTGGCGGTTCGTTCATCTGCCCAAATACTAACGCGGTGTTTTTAAGTGCTCCGCTCTCTTCCATATCCGAGAGCATGTCGTTGCCTTCTCTAGATCGCTCACCGACACCAGTGAATATTGAATAACCACCATGCTCGGAAGTTATTCCGCGTATAAGTTCTAGTATTAAAACGGTTTTACCAACTCCAGCACCACCAAAAAGTCCTATTTTCCCGCCTTTCGTGTACGGTGTCATCAAATCTATTACTTTAATGCCCGTCTCCATTATTTCAGATTCACCCGTTTGTGCACTAAATTTCGGTGGATTGCGGTGTATCGCCCATTGCTCTTTTGCGTTAATGGGACCCTTTTTATCAATTGGTTCCCCTAGCACATTAAGCACACGACCTAGTGTCTCTTCACCTACTGGAATTTTTATAACATCTCCAGTCGAAACCACCTCAGATCCACGCGCTAGCCCTTCATTAGGTTCTAATGATAGCGTCCTAACAACGCAGTCATCTAGATAACCCTCTACTTCAAGCGTTATCGTCTTTCCACCACAATTTGCTAACAATTTATCATAAATTTTAGGCACGTATGCATTAAATTTTACATCCACTACAGGACCAATCACCTGCAACACGTTGCCTTTCTTTTTGTTTTTTTTCATACTGCGCCTTCGCCTGTATAAATTTCTATGCTACTTTTGTGGACTATCTCTACTAGCACTATATATTATTTAGATAGTCTATTTGTTCTGCTATGCCTTTAACATTGCCTTTAGCTCTTCGAACTATCGCCGCACTTATCTGCTCATTGAATGCTACAGGTTCGTTTTAAACGAACTGATTTCTGTTAATTCAGTGGTGATTTGTGCTTGCCGTGCTCTGTGATACTCCAGCTCTAGGCTTTCGGTCATCTGCTGCGCATTGTTAGTGGCATTATGCATTGTCACCATCCGCTCACTGTGTTCGCATCTAACTGCTTGTATTAAGCAACTATAAGTGAGTCCTACCACATATTGAGGTGCTAATATATCAAACACTTCCTCTGCTGACGGATCAAATTCAAAATCAGATTTGTTTTTATTAACACCATCCTCATCAATAAAATCCTCTTTAAGGAGTGGTAACAGTCGCAACATATGCGCTTCGTTTTGCTTATGAGATTCTGCAGTGTATATTATTCTTACCTCATCAATCATGTTTTCGTCATACAGATTGACAAGATCGCCCGTTATCCGTCTAGCATCCTCTAGTGTCGGATCTTGTCCATAATATAAAAACTCGACATCTGGAATTATACCTTCACGCCTAAAATACTCATTAGCCATTTGACCTATTATGAAGATGCTTTTTTCATCACTAACCTCTTTCATCTGCTTCATTGCAAAATCTAACACTCTGCGATTGTAATCTCCTGCTAGACCATTATCTCCAGCAATTATCACAAATGCGGTTCTTTGTGTTGCTCGATGCTGAAGATAGGAATGCTGAATGTCGCCTTTGTGATTTAAAATATCATTTAGAATCTGTCGCACGCGCAAAAAGTATCTACTGTTTTTCTGGAATTTATCGTTCGCTTTGCGCATTCTAGACACACTGATAAACTCCATTGCTTTGGTGATCTGTGCCGTGTCCTTAATGCTTTTTACATGATTTTTAATATCTATTATATTCTGCATTTTTTGCTCCAGGATTATTTAAAGGCACTTACAAAATCACTTGTCAGTTTTTTTAATAGTTGCTCGTTGACATCGTTCAATGCCCCATCACGCTCAATTTCACTGCACATTTCAGGTGCTTGAGCTACTACATATTTGTAATATGCTTCTAGAAACTCCCTGACACGGTTTACCGTCACATTTTTAAGCGCTTTGTTTACAATGGCATATAAATATATCTCTTCTTGTAATTCGCCTAATGGACTATATTCGGGTTGTTTGATCGCCTCAACGATCTTTGCGCCGTAGACTAATATTTCTTTAGTTGTGTCATCTAGTGAAGATCCAAATTGCGCAAAAACAGATAACTCGCGATAATGAGCTATCTCTAAGCGCATTTGCGCACTGAGCAAACGCATCAACTTTGTCTGCGCCGCCCCACCCACTCTACTAACTGATAAACCCACATTGACGGCTGGACGTTGTCCCGCTTTAAATAGTTCACCTTCTAAATAGATTTGTCCGTCTGTTATGCTTATTACGTTCGTTGGGATATATGCAGAAATGTCACCAGCTTGCGTTTCTATTATAGGTAGTGCGGTCGTTGAACCTCCACCTAATTCTGGCGATAGTTTTGCTGCTCGTTCTAAGAGCTTACTATGAATATAAAATATATCACCTGGGTATGCTTCTCTACCTGCTGGTCGCTTTAACAATAATGAGATAGTTCTATATGCCACAGCATGCTTGCTTAAATCATCATATACTATTAACACATCCTTGCCCGCATACATAAAATGTTCTGCGATAGCTGCACCAGTATAAGGTGCTATATATTGCAAAGGTGCAGCATCGGATGCAGTTGATAATACAATTATAGTGTGCTTCAGGGCATCACGTTCTTCTAGTGTTCTTGCTATTTTACTGACAGCGGCTGCACGCTGCCCTATTGCGACATAAATGCAAATTACGTCTTTATCACGCTGGTTAATTATTGTATCTATTGCTATTGAAGTTTTGCCAGTTTGCCTATCGCCTATTATCAATTCGCGCTGCCCTTTGCCGATCGGGATCATTGCATCAATTGCTAAAATGCCTGTCGACAGGGATTGCTTAACTTTCGCTCTATCTACTATCCCTGGCGCAGGAAATTCAATGCGTCTTGACTGTGTCGCTCTAATTGCAGGTCTAGCATCTAAAGCATTACCCAACGGATCAACAACACGACCTAATAGTGTGTCACCTACTGGAACTTCAATTATTCTACCTGTTGCATACGCAGTATCACCGTAACCGACTGAACTACTACTCAATAAAATAGCACCTATGCTGTCTTTTGTTAAATTCATTGCAAGAGCAAAAGCATCATTGCCAATTAATAACAGTTCACCGTAACAGCAATTGTTTAACCCATCTATGTGCACAACTCCGTCTGCTGCTGATATTACCTTGCCACAGATCTTGAAATCAAGTTTGTTATCAATTATGTCTTTTGCGCGCTCTTTTAATAGATTTGGGATATCTTTAATGGCGATTCCTTTGCTCATAGACTCGTATACGAGTTTATCAGTCAATCGCTTCATGTCTACTAAATCTTGTAATGCGGTTGCGTCTAATGTCTTGTCGCCATCAATTATAGCAATACCACCTATCAATTCCTCGTCAATTATATAATCGATATCGCTTGCAACTTTATTTAATCCTGTTTCTAGTTTTAGCTTTTGCTCACGCGTTAATTCAACCGATGATTTTATAATAACTTTTTGCATCTATTGCACCATTCCTCTGGTTTGTACTAATTCAAACATTAGGATTTACATCAATAACGTATTTTTACTTAAGTGCGCCTTGTGGACTGCAAGATTTAAATTAAACCATGTGTCCATATAACACACTACATCCTCTAGTTTTTCTTCCATTCACCCACTATAAGGTTAATTACAGCGTCGTTATCTTTTTGTCTGAATTCTCTATCTAAGATCTTAGTGGCCATTGCAACAGCTAACTCGGAAATAGCACCAGCCATAGCTTCTTTATCTTCTGTCGCCTTTATTCTTAACTCTTCTTCGGTCTTTTCAATTATCGTTGTGGCTTTTTTCTTAGCGTCCTGTATTATCCGTTCTGCACTAGCATTGGCGACAAGGGTAGCATCTTCACTAATTCTAAGTGCTTCACTTTGTGCGTTATTGAGCAGACTCTCGTACTTTTCCTTTAGTGCTTCGGCATCGGCTTTGCTTTTTTCTGTCTCAGCATCGCGCGTTGCATATTCAGATGCGCGTTTTGCCATAAACTTTTTTACGGGCTTGTAAATCAAGAACCTCATAACTATCAAGAGAATAGCAATGTTTGCCATATGAAGCAATATTTCAATAAAGTTAAAACCCAATGGCATTTCTGCCAAAAGTAAACATGTCATAATTTACTTCTCCAACTACATCGTTATTAGCATTATAGCAATTAATAGACTATATATCGCAAGCGTCTCTATAAACGCTAAGCCCACCATCAGCGCAGATCTTATCTTTCCATCTGCTTCGGGTTGTCGGCTAATTGCATCGGTAGCTTTACTTACAGCCATTCCCATACCAATGCCAGCACCTAGACCTGTAAGACCTAAAACTAAGCCAGCGCCTAGCGGACCTAGTGTATCTATTGCAATTAAAATTTGTAATAACATAAGTTACTCCTCTTAAATTATAAATTTAATTTTTCTATTCTATAGCCTCTTTTACAAATATCACACTTAGCGATGCAAAAAGATATGATTGAAGTGCTGCGTGAAAAAATGTTGTAATTATCGTCACTACGGCAGGTATTGCAAAGCTCATGAAGATAGAAGTATATAACAGTTCTATAATAATAAAGCCACTCATTATCGAACCAAAGAGTCGTAGCGATAATGAAAGCGGCACTGCTAAATCAGACATTATATTCATAACATTGGGTACATAACGCCTAATTCGATGTAATTTCTTTTCTCTGAACCCACATATATTTATGATGAGAAATGTAGACACACCGCAAGCAAAACTTGAATTGATGCTTGCAAATGCTGGTCTAAACCCAAGCACCTCTATGAGCGTTCCCACTGCAATAAATGTAGCCATTGTAAAAATATATGGGCCAACGAAACTGCCATGTTTTTCTTCTAGAGATGATGTTGCAGAACGATCGAAATATGTCGTAAAGCTCTCCAAGATGAGTTGTAGTCCTTTAGGGTTTTTCTTAAATCGCGGAATTACAAAAATGCGCACTATAATTGCAAATGCGATAATCAAGCCCGAAGCAATAAGTGCTGAATAAATGGCTGGGTTAGCCTGCAATCCAAGAAAATTAACTTTTTCAGGGTTAATCGCCTCTTGTACTGCTTCTCTCATCCCACCGCCGAATGCTTCTTCGTACTGACTTTTCCAAAAGTCTATAAATTTTCCGCTAAGTAACGAATACACTTTCGACACCTTTAGACTTAGATTTCATTCAATATAGTAACTGCTGCTACACCAATTAAATGATGAATTAAAATTATACTCTCAATTATATAAATTGCAAGCAAATTAAATATGCTAACGACTACAAAAATCAATTTTTTGCAAATGAAGTTAAAAAACTCTCGCCATAAGGCATAATATGCTATTTTTTATATCAATGTTAGCAAACTATATTCTATTTAAAAAACTGTTTGTAGTAAAATTCATCTTCACTTGTCGGGGCTTTAGCTTAGAGTGCGCAAAGTCATAAACAAAACAATTATGTTGAAACCTAACACTCAAGCTGCCCCAACTAGCACTCTAGAATTTTTTTAACTTACTATTTCAAAATTTAACAATTACTATTTGTTAGCATTACCCCTTTGCCTCAAATCAGTTTTGGCATTTTCTCAATTTGACAAGTTATTACAAGTCTAAACCTGCTTAAACTATCAGAAATTGCTAATCGAAAAAACAACTTGTCGCAGTGTGGCAATTGTTTTTGCGCCAGTATTTGGAAAGTGGTTTGTTGCATCTGTCTGTATGTAATATTTCACACAGCAACTATTGCCATATAGTAAAACCCGCAATTTGCGTCCGTACATCGCTTGATTTGATTTTTGATGCCCTTCTTAATGCCACATATAAATTAATTTGAACTCAATTTGTAGGTTAGTGTAGCACTAGCAAATTGGCATGCGATAACGACACACTAACTTTGCGCCTCACAGAATTTAGTAAAGCTACTTAACAAGTGCAAAAATAAATATGACTATTTAAAATAAAATGCAAGAGAAAACAAACTAACACTGTACTAGCACTTGTCAACGATTTTCACCACTCACAAGATGAAACAATGCTACATGGTCTCACACCACTCTATCTAAATCCTAGTGCTATCTTTCCTGTTGATATAGGTGCTTCCTTGTCAAACATTTTCAGGGTCATCTTGAATTTGCTGTAACTTGGACCTTCTGCAACAGTAATTGCTATTATAATGCGTTTTGCATTTTCTTTTATCATTTCAATATTTACTATCTGGTTTCTTGGAATGAATACAGTCGTGTCGGGTTTAAGCTTATATGTCATGCCTATAAAACCAGTTGTCCCTCTTACAATTAAAATACCATCTGGTCTTATTATTGCAACAAGCGGAGTTGGTTGCATTGTTAATCTAACACCCACCATCGCAGCCACTGTGGCTTTTGCCACATGCTTAGCAACATCCTTAGCTTCAATGATAAACGTGCCATGTAATACTACATCGGTACGTTTGATAACCCCATCCGCTATTGCTTTTTCTATCATATCGCGTTTGTTCATTTACTTTTACTCCTAAATATTTAAGTTTGTTTATAAATTCCAGTAAGCAATACCTAGTTGTTTTGCTAACTGAGTCGAGAAAGCGCTTTTAACATCTATAAGAACTTTCCCATTGTTGCCATACATTTTATCTATACCATCTAACCCTAAAGCTAGAAATTCGTTATGCTTTACTGCACAAATAATGCAGTCAAAATTTACTAACATTGTTTCTTCAACAGACAAACTAGCATAACAGTTTGAAAACTCATCTTTACCTGCTACTGGATCATATACGAACATTTCAACATCGTATTCAAGAAGTGACTCTATAATATCATTCACCTTAGAATTTCGGATGTCAGGACAGTTTTCTTTGAATGTTGCACCCAGCACCAACACTCTAGAACCTTTGATGCGCATTCCCTCTTTGATCATAAGTTTAATCGTGCGTTCTGCTACGAACTTACCCATCCCATCGTTAATGCGCCGACCAGCTGCAACAATTTGACTATGATAACCCAATTGCTCAGCTTTATATATGAAATAATACGGATCAACTCCTATACAGTGACCACCAACCAAACCAGGAGTAAACCCTAGCGCGTTCCATTTGGTGTTCATCGCTGCTACTACTCGCGATGTATCAATTTCCATTATATCAAATGCCATCGCTAACTCGTTCATAAACGCTATATTGATGTCGCGTTGTGAATTTTCAACGACTTTTGCCGCTTCGGCTATTTTAATGCTTTCCGCTCTATATACACCAACATCAATAATCAAGCTATATGTCATTGCAATTTCATCTAAGGCCCCATCGTCACAACCCGATACAATCTTTACTATGTTGTTAACACGGTGAATAGGATCACCAGGATTAATGCGCTCAGGTGAATATCCAATTTTGAAATCTAGACCTACTCTAAGCCCTGAAATCTTCTCTATTATCGGAGCACATATATCTTCAGTCACACCAGGATAAACAGTGGATTCATAGACTACAATACAATCTTTACTAACTGTTCGCCCTACTACCTCACTAGCGCTTGTTACAGGCGAAAGATCTGGCATTTTGTCTTGTGACACTGGAGTCGGCACGGCAACTATCAAAAACTTGCAAAGTTTTAATTTGTTTTCATCACATGTAAACTCGATACCTGAAGATCTTAAAGACTCGTTACCTATTTCTCTTGTGACATCTATGCCGGAGATATATTTTTCAATTTTTGTAAATGATATATCATATCCTATTACCTTAACCCCACGTCTAGCGAATTCTGCGGCTAGCGGCAATCCTACATACCCTAACCCGATAACTCCGATGCTAGTCTCTCCATTGCAAATTTTATCATATACCATTTCTCCCCTCTGCATTCAATGCTCCTTTTACTCTACTACTACAACTCAACCATCTCTTGTGCTTTCTATGTTCTTTATCCGCCTTTGAAAAAATCCAAATGCTTCGGCGAATGCATCTAATGGCGATGCTATAAAAGCAATGCAAATGTATTTAGTTGCGGATAAATATTTTTTTCTGCGCAAGCTAGCAACACACATAATCACATAATGCCTAAATCTCACAAAACGTCGCTCAGATCCACTTAATATATCAAATTTAGATCTCTTAAATGTGTATAAAAGCATCTCACCCTTGATTTTGTTGGGTCCGTTCGAAATAGCTTCTTTAGCGGTTCTATACGCTACAACATCCGAATGCGGGATGTAACCTATAGAGCATCCTGAGGAAATAATTTTAAACATTAGATAATATTCTTGACCCATACAAGCGTCATCAAATCCGCCTATTGTTGTCAATACGCTTTTCTTGCACATAAACGTGGGCGTGCCTGTGATTTGTCGCGTTAAATGATATCTTAGCAGACTCTGCGTGTCAAAGTGCTTTATTTTCGAATATTCTCTGTAATCCGTTAATTTGTCCTCTTCGTCATAGAGACCTAGGTCAGTAAATGATACGTCCAAATTATTGCATAACATGTGTTTTAGCTGACTTTCCACTTTCTGTGGCAGATAGCGGTCATCGTCATCTAAAAACGTTATATATTCACAGTCAGTTGAAAATATGCCAACATTCCGCGCTAGAGCACCTCCAATATTATGCTCATTTTTAATATATACAATTTTTTCTGAATCAAGTTCTTGGACCATTTTGCTTATTTCTAAGCGATATGACTCAAGCGAAGAACTCTCTCTTATGCCATTATCATCAATCAACCACAGCTCAATATTTTGATATGTTTGATTGAGGACTGATTTTATTGACAAAACAACACTATCTGCATTGCGTTTGTAAGTCGGCATTATTATTGCTACTTTTGGACCTTCAATTACATCTGACACTTGAGTTTGCCTCGTATGTTTATTTACAGTAAACTAACTTACTTAAGCTTATTGCATCTGAATTAGTGTTCGCATCGCACTTGAGTATAGCACACCGCTACCGCGACAGCAAAAGCGTGCGGTAGCCATGCACTATCCAGACCCTCACTCTAATTCCAATTTGCTTAAACCTCTGATGTGGCCATAGAGTAGCAAATATGAATACTTAGTTAAAATATATTACCATAACGCACTCATGCTGTCAAACATATTATTATGCTGCTATTATAATGATAACAACCTGGAATTTGAAATAAAACCTGACATAAGTTGGTTTACGGGAAAATTCCTCGCAATTCTCGGCTGATACACAGACGCTCAAGGGCTACTATATATGCAGCTAAGCGCATTGGAATACCTCTTTGCTTTGAAATTTCATACACCGAATCAAAAGCGCGAATCATAACCTTTTTAAGCGTCACATTAACGTCGTTCTCATCCCAGTTAAGCGATTGTAGATTTTGTACCCACTCGCAGTATGATACAACTACACCGCCAGCGTTAGCTAATATATCTGGCACAATAATAACACCCTTTTTGTTTAAAATTTTATCAGCTTCTACTGTTGTCGGGCCGTTTGCACCTTCAACAATCATTGTCGCCTTAACTTTTTTAGCAATGTCTGCTGTCACTTGGTTCTCTAATGCTGCTAGAACTAAAACATCACAGTCGGATGTCAATAATTCCTCATTAGTGATATACGATACACCATCTTTCTTGTATTCGGTTATAGGTGCTGTTTTTGCAAACTCAATAACCTCTGCAACATCCAACCCTGTAGGACAATACAAACCACCCGAAACATTGCTAATCGCTGTTATTTTGCAACCTGTGGCGGCAAACAACTTTGCGCTTATACCACCAACATTACCCATACCTTGTACTGCTATACGACAGTCAGTTGCTTTCTTTCCAAGACGCGATAACATTTCTTCTGTAATAATCATTACACCGCGACCTGTGGCTTCTGCTCGACCTAGGGATCCACCGATATCGATATGCTTGCCAGTGACTACACCAGGCACGGTATACCCTTTCATAATGCTATATGTGTCCATTATCCAGTCCATAACCTGTGCATTAGTTCCTACATCAGGAGCTGGTATATCTCTTTCAGGACCAATGAGAGGCAAAATCATTGCGGTATATCTTCTCGTCAGTCTTTTTAATTCGTTTTGACTGAGCGTTTTGGGATCTACAGTTATTCCGCCTTTAGCACCACCGTATGGGATATTAACTACAGCACATTTAAATGTCATCCATGCCGCAAGTGCTTTAACTTCGTCAATATTGACATCTGGATGATACCTTATACCACCTTTGCCTGGACCTCTCAAAGTGCTGTGTTGGACGCGATAGCCCTCAAAAACACGCAAGGAACCGTCATCCATCTCAATAGGAATAGAAACTTTAAGTTCCCTCTCAGGATATTTAATTGTTTCGTAATCATTGCGATGGAGTTTTACTTCTTTTGCGGCTTGATCTAAAACATCTAGAAAATTGTCATATGGATTATATCCACTCATATATCTCTCCCGATGCAATTTGCATCATCTAAAAAATAATGTCATAATTATACTCTATTAAGCGGCAAAATTCAATTAGCAAATTAAAATAGTTATTTTAAAATTGGAAATAATACAAAATTCAAGTGGGCGGGGCTTGCCAAGAATTTTTAGCAGCGCCTAAATCTTACTTGTGTCCTCTAATTGTAGCAATTGTTACAATTAGAGGACACGCTTAATGCGACAAATATAGTTTTTGGACGCGGTGAGATTAATTTAGGTTGTAGTCTCACAAGTCTTTATATTGCTCTTTATCGTATCACTTAAGGAAGTCAATAGCGCGATCGGGCAAATTAGTAGTGACATTGTATGGTTTATCTTCATTCTTGATTATTCGTTCAAGAGCAACCACATCATCTACTGTGTAAAGCGACAATCCTAGTCCAACTTCTTTGGCTTTTGATATAAATTCGTTTGTTGCGTACTGATATTTAATGTTTATTCCCAAAATTCGTGGGTTATTGAAACTATCTATGTACTTTTTTATCTCACCCAGCGTGTCAATGCGCAAAGGTATTTTCTTGTTAAAAAAGGACTCATTTAATAATGCTGTTCCCGCTGTCAGGTTTACTACATCCTCAGGCAACACCGTTCCTGTAAAATATACAAAATCCGTAGCCCCCATCCTTTCAGCTAGCGCAAGCACAGGCTTTACTAAAAACTTCTGCTTAACGTCACAATTCACCTTAAAGTTGTGCGTTTTGCAAAATTCAAATACATAATCTAATTTTATAGCTCGCTTTAGAGAAATTGGAGGTAGTATATGTGCTAAATATAATACTTCGCCTCTCTTCATAATATCAACTTCTATTGCGTCGACCTTATAATTTGCAATCGTATCAAAATACTTTTGCGAGTTTCGACCTGTGCCTAGTGCACCACCGTGTGCTGTTATTATCATTGCTGTGCTCCTATATCAATTTATTTGAAGAAAAACGGTGTGCCCTGCAAAAGCAAAGCATTGCGTCCAGAAATCTCACCATAGATCCTCGGTTGCAAAAATTCGCCCTTGCTAGCTTTTACCGTCATGCTAAAGTGTTTAAACCCGTTAACCTCGCACCTGTATGTGCCAGCTGTGCCGCTCAATTCCACGACTTGTGGCTTTACTGCATATTTCTGCGATACCTTATCGGCACTGCGTGCGACCATTCCAGCAAACTCGTATTCGCCATCATTTGGTGTCGCACCTATATCGTAATATACACCCTTTGCTGAATTAAGCCAAGCCTCCAAACGGATTCCAGTAGAAATATACGTATGTCCTTTTATAATGGCATTTAGAGAACTACGTATATTAGGGTCTCCATCTATCCCTAAATAGGTTACTGCATTACATTCTTGATGCACACCTTTATGCCAATCGCGGCCATACGCGCATGCTATTTTTACCCCGGCTCGACATATTTCTAAATATTTATCGCTAGCATGATCATTCGTTATCTTCAATGCTGGCGACAAGTACGACCATGCCTCATAGTGTGTAAAAATGGCATAGTCTTTAGGTTTCAATCCCCAACAATCATACCCGCCAGTACAAATGGGATATCCTGGGCGACACGGATGTGCCACACCCACACATGCTCCTGATAATCTCGCTTCTTTTACTTTTTTAAGAACATTTTGAGGATTGACATCGCGCCAGTTACCAGCTGAACCACCCAGTACAGTCAAATGCCCATAAAATGTAGTCCATTCGATGCCAGGGATAACTAACACACCGAGCCTTTGACCTGCTTCCATAGCATCTCTATTCCCTGACACTGTATTGTGATCAGTTATAGCTACTCCAAATAAACCTGCACGTTTTGCAAGTTCCACCATCTTTTCAGGCTCGTATGAACCATCGCTGTGTATGGTATGGGTATGTAATTCAAACGGATAAAAAATCATAAACTCTTACACCCCACGACTTTGAGCTTAACATTTACAGGAGAAAGAACGCAATGTGTACTAACGGTCGCAATCCATTTGCCCATAGTTATGGGTGTTGGCAAAAACCCTTCGGTTGACCTTTGACTGTTAATCACTATCTCTAATTTGTTGTTGTGCCTGTGTGCCGTACCTACCCAACCATCGGGCGAGTCAATTGATAGTGTTAAATGGTTTTTGAGTGCGTTTGCCTCATGCATCAATGACTCAACGCTTACAGAACTTTCCTCAGCGCACTTTCTGATATATTCCATCGAGGCTATTGGATCATCAAATATCTTAGGTTGATATTCGTATTTAAATACTAACCAAGCATATTCTTGAGAAACGCGTATGGGGATCGCAATATGACGATTAACTTCGCTCGGCAAAATTTTCTGCTCATGTAGTAATAGTGTAACAAATTCTTCATTTGCATTATTGGGAATTTTGCTCATTTATTTACCTGGTTTTGATTCAAGAATATATCCATTGAGAACTGCATATGCTATTAATACATCGCGATCATCAAATATCTCAGCGCGATACAGACAAGTATTCCGTCCCGCGCTTATTGGTATAGCTTTTCCAATCAATTTTGTGCCTCTTGCAGGCTTAATATAAGTAATATCGGCACTCCTCAACACTGTTTTTTTGCCACTTGCTATGGCATGAACAGCAAAAGTAAAATCAGCTAATGTGAAAATCAAACCTCCTTGCACCGTATCTAGTGCATTTAAATGATGATCTTTTATTTCAACAGTACAGACTGCCGATTCTTCTGTAATGGAATCGATAATTATGCCATTTTGTAGGCAAAAACGATCCCCTTTAAAATATTCTCTTGTTGCTTCTACATCTATCATTAAATAAAACCTCTATGGAGTCTCGCTATCGGCATTTAGTGATAGCGCACTCTTATATTCAATATGAGCATCATTTAAATGGAATATCTTACCAATTTTGACACTCCTTAAAAAACCAGTATCTACTATTTCAAGTGGAGCAGGCCGAATATTCATACTCGATAATAACTTAATAAACGATTTAAGCCTACTTCTAAAATCTGCATAGTTGCGCTTTTCTCTAGGTGTCCAAGCCACTTCTGATATAGCTTCAAGGCGCGGAAATAATTGGAAAAATAACCTTTCCTTCGTGCTTATCCACTCCGTCCAAAGCGTACCCTCCACACCCAGTATGCCACCATTTGGATCTTTTATCTTGTATTGCGATGGCTCAAATTTATATGTAGTTTTAAGATTTCTAACTGCATATGGCATATCGAAATAGAATGCTTGATGTTTGCTTGCTATAATGCGTCCATTCGTTACTAACCAGCGTTCTGCGTTTTTATCTCTAAACAGCGTCCAATATTGAGCTATAGCATCCTTGTCTATGGATGTGGATTTCAAAATTTCATTCCAACCTATTAATCTCTTACCTTTGGTTTTGAGATACAACGCTATTTTATTATTGAAATAACCTTGCAACTCTTCTTCATCTTTTAATTTGTTATCATTAATCACTTTTTGGCACTTTGGACAATTCTTCCACTCCTTTTTAGGAGCCTCATCACCGCCAATATGGAAATAAGGGGCTGGGAATAATTCGGCAAGTTCGTCAATGACATCGTAAATAAATTTATATGTGTCGCTATTACCTGCACACGCAATTAGATCTGCAGGTCCATTCTTTTCGCCACCATGCATAATCGGTACTTCTATTTTGACACCCCTACAACCTAGTTCGGGATAAGCTGCAAGCACTGCTCCAAAATGCGCTGGCATATCTATTTCTGGCACAACCATTATATTGCGCTCTGCTGCATATTGCACAATCTCTTTTATTTCTTCTTGTGTATAATGCCCTGAATACGGTGTCCAATCAACAGCTGAATCTTTGCGATTGCCCCAGGCCATGAAATGTGTGCCTCGTCTTTTTGATCCTATCTCTATGAGTTTTGGATATTTCTTTATTTCAACACGCCATCCCTCATTATCCGATAAATGCCAATGAAAGACATTCATCTTGTGCATAGCTAGGAGATCGAGTAACTGTTTGACTACATCTTTCCCAAAAAAATGCCTGCTCTCATCGAGCATTATGCTCCGCCATTCGTATCTTGGATAATCTAATATATGAGCGCATTGAATATTGTTAAGCGGGCTTTGACTATCGCTCTCAAAAAGCTGACGTAGCGTTTGTGTTGCATAAAATGCACCACTAAACCCTGAGGCATTTATTATTACCTTGTTTTCTGTAATATCTAAAATGTATCTCTCATTAGAAAGTTCTCTATCATAGCAAAACGCGACATGTGACGATCCAGAATCTAGTGCATCTTCGCATCTTACACCATCAATCTTCTCCAAAATAGATTTTAGCACGCTTTTAGCTCCGCATAAATCACTATCGGAATAGATCCTTACTACATTCGGCAATTTAAAAAAACCAGAACGTATCGTACATTCAACTGGCAATGGAATCAATTTAACCATATCAAACCTCCGTTACAAAAATATAATACATTTTTGACGCAACAAAAGCAAACTAAAAAGAGTCTAATCGCTAGTTTTGCGCACAAAAATTGGATTTTTTACCATTTACAATCTACATTCTTTACTACACCAAATATTTTTGCCTGCAGAACATATTATATTTGCATGCAGAGTATGATTATATTGAGCTTTTACATCGTTTGTAAGCGTGTTGTACCTGCATTTTTTGCTAACCGCTAGAACATCTTGCGGTAATGTAACTTGCTCATTAGACAACAAATCTGCAAAATTGTTTGTTGCGTTTAATATAAACACATCGCTTATATATTTTTACAAATAAGTTTTCTTGCAACTTTTAAAACTTGAAATTAGTTCTCGAACCCTGTTGCAATTATCAACGGTAGCATTTGATTTCATGTCTATTGTTGCACACTTATTGATGCTAGTTTATGCTTAATAAATAGTTACACTTATTTCCGATTGGATAGCTTTGTGTATTTTCTATGCGTTGCTACTGCTTCATAAGCAGGTCTTATAATTTTACCATTATTGCTTATCTCTTCTATCCTGTGTGCCGTCCAACCAGCCATTCGCGCAATAGCAAACGCTGGTGTAAACAATTCAGCAGGTAACCCTAGCATATTATACACAAAACCCGAATAAAAATCCACGTTGGCACTTACACCCTTATATATGCGTCTTTTATCTGCAATTACTTCGGGTGCTAAACGTTGCACTTTTTTATATAGTTCATAATCGTCAGAAAACTCTTTCTCATCAGCTAGTTTCTCAACAAATCGCTCTATTATGGTGGCACGTGGATCTGATATCGAATATACAGCATGCCCCATTCCGTAAATAAGGCCCTGTTTATCAAATACTTCTTTGTTTAATATCTGCATAAGATAATTGCGCACTGAGGCATCTTTGAAGTCCATCAAGTTTGTCTTCATGTCTTCAATCATCTTGACTACCTTTACGTTTGCACCGCCGTGTTTTGGCCCTTTTAATGAGCCTAGTGAGGCAGCAACTGTCGAATATGTGTCTGTGCCCGAGCTGCTTACAACATGCGTTGTGAACGTTGAATTATTGCCACCACCATGCTCAGCATGTAATACTAGACACAAGTCTAGTATAGTAGCTTCAAGCTCACTATATTCGCTGTCTTTGCGTAGCATTCTAAGAATATTTGCGGCTGTCCCTGCTGCTGGGTCAGGTTTATGTATTATCAAACTCTCATCATCGTAATAGTGTTTATATACCTGATAACCATAAACAGATAATAACGGCATTTGCGCAGTCAACTCTAAACACTGTCGTAAAACATTCTTTATTGAAATATCATCCGCGTTGTCATCGTAGGCATACAATGTGAGTACGCTTCGCTGAAGTACGTTCATCATATCTACAGACGGTTTTTTCATTGTCACATCGCGCACGAAATTAAGAGGCAGTTGTCTAAAATGCCCTAGAATCGCCTGAAACTCTTTAAGTTCCGTAGCATTTGGCAAATCACCAAACACTAATAAATACATCGTCTCCTCAAATCCAAACCTTTTCTCTTCAATGAAGCCACGAACTATATCTTCTATCCTTATTCCACGATAATACAAACGACCATCTATCGGTGTACAAGAGCCGTCTTTTTCAATGATTTTTGATGTTATCTCGCTTATTTCGGTCAAGCCCGCAACAACACCACGACCATTTATATCGCGTAGCCCACGTTTTACATCCATTTTTTCGTAATACGATGAGTCAATGATGGTGCTCTTTTTTGCCTTTTCGGCTAGTTCGGAAAGCCGTTTGCAAGTGATTGCATTTTCAGTTTCAAAATCCATATTAAATCTCCTTATCACGATATTAAACTTGCTTGACACATATCACATGGATCAAGGTGTTTAAAGTTCTCTGATATTTCTATTATTTTTTACACACAATATTTTAAATAAGGTGTAGTTTTATGTAGCACACTTAACAGCGCTATTTGGATGAGTGCCACTTCAATACTTGATGCGCTTTTGCGGGTCGCGATTCTTATTAACATCCGCCGTCAAACAAATACACCACTAAAGTATTGTCGTTGTGCGCGTGCTCTCTAGTTAACTATATATCAAAATTTTTATACTCTAGCTTTTTGCTAAGTAAAGTAGCGACAATACTAAATCATGTACTACTATTTTTCAATAATACCATTCCTTTAAACTTGCCCTACGCTAATTTTACATAAAATACAATTCAGCACTTTTATACAGCAATTTATATCTAATAAATTCTTGTTTGCTGTTTTTTTACAAAATTCCTTTTTGCATTTGTTTATCCATTTCACAAATGTTGGATTTTGTTGATCTAAAAGCATTAAAAACTGCATCGCGCTCTTTTGTGATGTACAAAAAGTTACTATCTATGACACAACATAAGATTCTTTTGCGCAATTTCTTTGTCCGTTCCATAATACAGTTTAGCATCATTATACACTTTTTCTATCAACTAAAGATTAAATTATATAATCTTTACTGGCAGATCTACACACAAGAAAACTGGATGTAATAACCGTTATACTAAAGTAGCGCTTTGATAATTAGAATGTATTAACTTCATTTTAAACCATCAAAGCTTGTATCATAAATTTGCTAGCTCATTTTATTATGACTACAACAACTTTTGTCAAAGCTTAAGTGGTGAATCACTTTAATAGTATTTTTGACGACCTCCTCACAAGCATTGCGTGAGATTTATAGCACCTGGATTTTATGTTAGTTATCCATTTCCCAGCAAACTTAGAGATCTCAACTCTACTTCTATCAATAATAGACATAGTGAAAAAATCTGAACACTCATCAAATAAAACACTTGAATGTTTTGAAATGCTACAATCTAAGAGAATCAAGCTTTTTTTGCGCGTAGTCCACTAATTCTTTACCCTTATTATACCATAAAACCCATCTTGATAAAACAAAACTATCTGAAATATTGTATTTAAGGCACAAATCTCTTAACGCGGACGCATTGCATATACTCTTTAACTACACTTAGGCTAAACTCTTTTGAATAAGCGGTGTTATTCGACTTATTTCGAAAACACTTAAGACGTATATGCCGTAGCACTGTTGCCATTTGTAAATTGTGGAAGTAGTAACTCCCAAATTGTTCGCCACCTCGCTTGTGGGCTTAAGTCCACTAGTGAGGCTTGTAGGTGCGCGTTTTATAGCACCTACACCATGTTTTCTTTTTCTCATGAGATACCTCCAAAGTTTTGTTGCTTTCTTTTCCTGCGCGTCCACTTTAATGGTAGCAGAGCATATTAACCTTTTCACACGTGTGTCCAGCGGGCTGAAACGTACCGAAAGCCCGAAATGCGGATTGAAGAGATTGATAAAGAAACGGAGTTAACTGCGGAAGCGGATATTGCAATTTTGCCAAATGCCGAGGTTGAGCGGAGAGATAGCAGGACTCATCGGGTGCAAGACGGTTTAGTTTGTAGTCGCGAAATACTTAAAACCGTTAATGGAAAGCGGCAAGATGAAAAATACGTTTCTGGCTTTGCCGTACAGGCCGAAACAAAAATATGTCGCGGCAGAGGTGGACGCACCCATATTTTCCGCAGACGGTATTCTCGAATATTGCAATATAACGCGCAGTAATAAAGAAATGTTGGATTACTTCGGCATATATCTTATTCAACTAAACAAGTATATTGCGCCGCTAATCGCGGACGGCTGGTTGTTAGAGGTAAATTTGCGGGAAGGCAAACACCACAATGTCTGGCAGCGTTGCTTGCCCGACGCAAGCGATACTGCATCCATAGACGAGCAGGTTTTGGAATTTTGCAAAACACCGAAATGCCCGCACGAAATAGTGGATCATTTCGGCATAAGCAGGAAAAAAGTGGAATAAAGCTGTTTATCGCGCCGCTTGTTGAAAGTGGGAAATTGAAAAGCTGTCCCGGCGGCACGCGCATAAAATACTATGCCGCGATAGTGACGCGCCGATTTTGACGGAGGAAACTCTGCTTGAATACTGCGCCGTCCCGCGAAACAAAAAGAAATTATCACGCACTTTAACACGACAAAACTGGTGGTGAGTCCAACGCTAAAGTGCCTGCTCGGTAGCGACAAGTTAAAACTTTTAATCCCCGTTAAGCCGTCGAGCGAAAATCAGAGGTATATGGTCACAGATTGCGATGCGCCTATTTTAACGGACGAAGCGGTTTGCGCCTTTTGCGAAACACCGAGAATGAATGCGGAAATCGCGGATCTTTTCGGGTTGCCGGAGACGCATATACACTATGCTATAGTAAAGCTGATAAACGCGGCGAAATTAAATATCTACACGTCTTACGGCGATGCTAACCGCTGAGGATGAAAGTTTTGTGCTGTCGAAAAATAACGGTGTTCATAAATGTTTTACACTTCGAATATGAGGATTTTATTGCATTTTATAGAGTTTTATGATACAGTTAGAGGGAAGGGAAGTAAAAGCAACTTTCCGCATTGCGAGGTCATATGACTAAAAAAGATAAAAAGGTACTTGCGCCAGTTAACGCGGAATTGCCCGACACGGCAGAAGGGAATGCGGTTGACGAAGCAGCTTTGTTTCGGCAGGTATCGGCTATTATCGAGCAAGGGAATGGCAAGGCGCATAGCGCGGCTGCCTATGTCAATAGGGAAATCAACCTCATGTATTGGACGGTGGGAAACTGCATAAACGCAACAGTACTTGCTCACCAACGCGCACAGTACGGAAAGCGCGTTGTTGAAACGCTTGCAGCTCAATTGCAGAAACTATACGGACGTGGGTTCGAGCATTCAAATCTTACCCGCATGATGAAATTCGCCGCGCGCTTTCCAAACATCACAATTCTTGTACCACTGGTACAAGAATTAGGCTGGTCACACATACTCGCGCTGTTGCCGTTAAAATCGGACGATGCCTTTATGTATTATGCTAAATATGCGGTAGCGGGACGGCTCGGTCGGCGCGATTTGCGCTTGAAAATCGAGAGCAAGGTTTACGAACGGCACGAGATATTCGATGCGCAGTTGTCGCCTGCCTCTCAAATCCCGCCTAACGTATTCAAAGACCCGCACTTTCTCGATGTGTTGGATTTAAAAGACAATTACTCGGAGAAGGATTTAGAGCAGTCTATCCTGCGCGACCTCGAAGCGTTTATTTTGGAGTTCGGAAAAGGTTTTGCGTTTTTGGAACGTCAAAAGCGTATGGTGGTTGACGGCAAGGATTTTTACCTCGATTTGCTGTTCTATCACCGCAACTTGAAGCGGCTTATCGCGGTGGAGTTAAAGATAGTCGAGTTTAAGCTCTCGCATAAAGGGCAAATGGAGTTGTATCTGAATTGGTTAAACGAACACGAGAGGAAAGAAGGCGAGGAGGCTCCAATCGGTATTATTCTTTGCACAACGGCGCACCGCGCGACGGTCGAGCTGTTGCGTATGGACAAGGCGGGCATCGGTGTGGCCGAGTATTGGACGCAACTACCGCCTAAGGATGTATTAGAAGCGAAAATTCGTGCGTTGGCGGCGGAAGCGCGTGAACGCATTGAACGGCGCAGGGATCTTTCGAGCGTGGTAAACTCAAAGCAAATAACGGACTATTTCTACGAGCACAAAGAGGACGATGACGAATAGTCCATAACACTGCATTTTAATACGAATAAACCGGGAACGGCGGTGCGCGGATACTTGCGCAGACGATGGTGTTCTAATCTGCGAGGTCAAGGCGCAAATCGATGTATTCAGCACATCGAGTTTCGAGAGCAAATGCCTCTCGGAACAACAAGAACGACTCGAAGCGGGCTTGATAAAACACAGCTTTTTCGTATCGCAGGACTTTGAGGACTATGAACTGTATACGAGGCTGTACCATGCCGTATTCACGGCAGGCAAGCTGTTTTTTAACCCCTAAAAATGTTTTGCGTTTTCTACCTCAAAGGGCTTGCGTTTTTCTCGAAAGTGCGTATAATATATAAGTAGGGATAATCTGTAATTCCCTACAATGCAGGGGTGGCAAAAATGGCAACGCTAAGCAACTATTTTGTGGGCAACGCGAAAATCATGCCGAAGGTGCAAATCACGCTGCCCAAGGACATAAGGAAAATACTCGGTGTGGACACACGGGTGACAGGATTGCGCTCATATGCGAGGGCGACAGGGTGGTAATGATGAATGCCGCCGTCTACGCTATGCGCACGTTCCGAACGGCAATGAATGGCGCGGCGCAGAACGCGTGGCTTATGGCCGAGGATGACGGGGACGCGCTCGTTTACAAAATGCGCCACGAGGATAACGAATGAGAGTCTTTCTCGACACGAGCGTGTTGTTCTCAGTCGTCGTGTTTCCCGATGGCATTGCGGCGAGTGCGGGTTCTCGCAGGTGTTATTATCCGAAATGATACAGACCAAGGAGGCATAAATGCTCGCCCTGCGGCAAAAGCAGGAAACGGCATATCGGGTGGAAACCGATTTGCAAATGACCATATCGGCGAGAAAGGCGGTTACGCAAGAGATTCTGACGTGGGCGGAACGCTTCGATCTGTAGGACATGCCGATGAAAAAAGCCATGCTCATAAACATCATAGACAGAATCGCGGTCGCGGCATACGGGAAGATAAACGTGGTCTACAAAGTAAAATTAGAAAATATGGGCGAGGATGTCACCAGTCTCCCGCCCGATGGCGGTGAACCTATGGATATACCGAATTTTGAGGGCGCAACCGCTATCGATCCTCAAAAAGAGAGTGTAAAAGGGTATGCGTTAGTAAGGTTATTATAACACAGACAACAGCTTAACGAAAAAACACAATCAAAAACATACTTAGAGTTTAAAACAACAGTTCTACTTACGCACTCTTGCGGGAGTCCGCGCTTGTATCTTCTTGACACGTTCTTTCTTTCTTCTAGATCTGTTTACTATTACTCTGATTAAAATCAATAAAAGAATAACAAACAGAACACCCAATGCCACATATACCCATATAATAGTCGGAATCTCTCGTGGTGGAACTATTAGCGCGAAATAATCACACTCTTCTAACTCAAATGTGACACTATTGCCCGATACGCTTATGTTTTTAGCAACTCGAACATTGCCATCGGAGTAATACACGATAGAATATCGGCCTTCTGTGGTTATTTGATTTTCATCTAACTCTATAGTAGCACGCGCACCGCTTGCAGTAAATTCGACATCCACACCATTATTTTTAGCTGAAAATGCGTATAATGAAATTAGGGAATACCTCTTGAAAGTTGTCGAACTTCCAGTAAATGCATTAAACAAATTTATTGCATCTGCATAATACGCATCGCTACTGGATTGTTTTGTTACTTCAATTTCTAATCCTGGGTCAAAACTTCCAGTCGCCTTAAAATAGTCATTAGCGATAATACTTGTGCTAAATACAGTAATCTTCGTTGCCTGATACACTGGTGCATAATTGTTCAATTCCGCGCCTTCTGGGTACACCGTGTATATGCCAGGCTCAGTCGGCATTTTTGCTGTCGGCATTTTGGGGGTGGATCCAGATTCAGATATAAACACGCCACTTGTGGTTTCGCTTTCAATGCCAAGGAAACCATCATAACTAAATTGTGGAGACGGCGGATTTGCAGTAGCTGTATACTCTGTAGCAAGCAATGAAATGGTCAACGGCGCTTTCTGCACTGTCACTGTTAGTTTGTTTGAAACACCATCAAATGTGTAATTCATATTAACGGGATTATTATTTAGCAGTAAAATTGTGACTTCATACTGCCCTGCATCGCGAATAACACCGCGAGTAACACCGCCTAGAGTATATGACAGTTGCGTTCCTAACTGATCGCCTGGCAGAACATTTTGATATTGAATTTCTATGACATCTTCAGAATATTGCGCTGCTTTATACACTAATGGCTCTTTAACTGACATTAGAGCTGTTATTACACGTGGCACTACTACAACATCCGCTTGAATGGTTGCATTGGTATAGTTGCGATTTGATGAAGTAAATAATACTGAATACTTTGTCGCATATGATGTAGTAGGAACTACTTCGGGAGTTGCCCACGCAAAAGTCCCCGCAGGTGCTGTTATGACATGATCCGCTATCGCTGTGCCCCCTAGTTTGTTCCCATACTGTACGCTAATTTGACTTTCTAATTGTATATTTGGACTATTCGGATATATCCGCAAGGGGTTCATGCTCAAACTAGCAGTATAATTACTTGAAATAGGCAATGTATCCATTAGAAAATACGCATACTCTCCATAATCATACTCGCCAAATACATCTTCACCGCTTACTCTTGAAAGATATTTTATTATGTCCGTGTTTTTATAGTCGTTGGTCAAAATACTATCAGCAAGAGTCATATCATTTGAGTTGTCAATAACTCTCACATGAAACTGACTCACATTAGGATCAGTCTGACCATATAATTTTGAATAATATGCTGAGCTTTCTGGCTTAATAGTTATAGTAACCGCTAAAGGCTTTATAGTATATGTAGCTGTATATGTGTCTTGCACGTTAGAAATTACAAAGTTATTACTTGTAATGCTAGTAGCTTTTATTTCGTATGTTCCTGCGTTGTTCCCAGCCTCGCGTGTTAAGGTAACGATAAACGCACCAGCATAGATGGATGGCGCTATAATAATTTCAGTGTTGGTATCATATAACGAAAATGTCAATTGCGCATCGCCCTTCCCATACACAGCTTCAATATCGTTAATTACTAATTTTACACTTCGAGCTGTAATTATTATGGTAAAGGAAATTTCCGAGTCGCCAAACGACAAATCATAATTATCTGAAGTAGCACTGCCGCCCTCCCAACTTGGCAACAGTTTTGCACCGTAAGAACCATACTGAATTACTAGCAATTCAATAGGATCCTCCCACGTGTATGTTTTCCAATCCCCCTCAACAAGGATTTGAATTTGTGGTGGAATGTATCCATCTGGTGTGCTATCTAAACTGGAAAAATCCAAATATGTGCTATCTACAAGTAAAGATGCGCCGTATCCCACTCTAATTTCTTTAGCACTTTCTTTTAGTGCTACCTCTATAGGCTTCTTTAAAATGCTAAATGTTCCCGTTATAGTAGTCTCATTATAATTATCGGTGGATTCCAAGTCGCAAGTGACTGTAACGTTGCCTGCACCAGTAATTTTAAGATACCATACTCCCTCTTTTTGAATTATTGTGCCCGCCTTGCTCGGAGTCAAAATACTCCACGCTACTACATCGTTTTCCAAAAGATAATATTCAGCATCATCGCCATCTAATTCTAAGGGTATGTCATCATCCCCGAACATTATTGACTCACTTATTTTGATGTTTATCTCAGGAGTCTTTTTAACCACCTCTATAGTTGAACGCGCTAGTGAGTGACCATCTGCATCCAGCTTTATCTTGAAGTTGCTATACTCTGCTGCTAAAGAGTCTATAACGACAGTATAAGTGCCAACATCTGTTATGTTCGTGCTTGGTTGGGTGTCATCCTCATAGTAGTACTTAATTTCACCTGCGCCAGGATACTGTGTATCCTTAAACACAAAGCTGGCGGTTAGGTATTGACCTTGAGGTGAATATATTATAGTTGCAGTTTGCGAGAATACGATATCAACCGCCACCTGCTCAATGTGAACCAAATATGTTTGCTTAGCAGATTTAATAATATAATAAGATCCAGCAGGATCTATTGCGGTAAAAGATACGACATACCAACCCACGTCAACTGGTTGTACTTCATCGCCTGTGGCTACGGATTTATCATAATCCCAAACCTTGTAAGTCTTTTTTATCTTTAAGTTTGGAGAATCTACTGGTGCATATCCTGTTACATAACTATTTGCTATTTCTACTAGTTTACCAGAATACTCCTTAGTTACTACGGCTGTTGCCTCATCTTGATCTACAGCATCTACAAGTAAAATGATTACATTTCTTTGCACTATGCTACAATTGCTCAGTGTGCGTGTTGCATCTTGTATATCGTAATTGTCAGCACCTAAACCTGAAATAGTAATAGTAAACTCCGCTGTTAAACTAGTACCTACCGAACCGCCATTATATCTTGCTACTGCTGCAACGGTGATATTTAATTTGTCACTTCCTTCAAAATCAAATAATTCTTTGTTGACATACACAGAGACAAAACCGTAGTCCACCCCATCATATTCCTTAGTAGGGACAGTATAATAGTTTTGGTCAATAAAAACATCAGAACTAGGACTTAGCGTCTTCTTTTCTATATTAAAGTCAATAATAGATCGACCTACTTCCACAATAGCCTTCATAATTTTCAACGTGAGAACATATAATCCTGATGCCGTTGGTGCTATCCCTGTGCTGTATGCATATTCTATCGTATAATTATAATCTGAAACAGTTTGATTTTGATATACATATCCAAGCGGTTCAGCATTGTAGGTTTTTGTCAGATTTGGCACAATATCATCTGCAAACATTGATTCAGCAACTACACCTAATTTGATCATCGCTTCAATTATAAAGAATGTTACTTTAATCCTTATTGCTTTCCCTTCAACTGGGGGATCAAAGTCTTCTAATGAAAAATCACTGATTTTAATTTTGTCGCCTTTCGAATCAGTATAGTAAACATCTTTTACAAAATAATTATACGAAATTTTCACAATGAGACTAACAGATTGCCCATTATAGTACTGTGTTATCTCACTTGTAATATCTCCATTAGGTCGCTGGAAATTTAAATTGAGAACTACAGGTTCTCCATCAGTTGGAATTACTTCAACATTGCGAACAAATCGAACGTAAATGATTTTATTTGAGTCTGATGGGTTAGCTATATATGAACCATTCCCAGAACCTTCAACTGTAATTTCGCTTTCATCACGGAAAACTGGACTATACTGCTCACTCTGTTCAGCGGAGAATGAAATCACACCGCTCGTTAACACAGCGTTAACGGTATTTTCCTCGCCTATTTGTAATGTGTTTGCTCCAGCACCAATCGGTGATCCTAGAGTAGCATAGTTAGTATCAGTTTTAACTTTCGCCACATACCACGAGTTCGTGATAACTGCACCACTACTTGTTGCCACCACACCGTTATAATTGTTTGTATCTTGACTCTTGCGTCTCACCGTTGCCGTGGATAAACAATTTTTTATACTTGCACCATTTAGTGCTTTGCCAACGATTCCACCTATGTAGTTTGTTCCCGCAACCGAAGCATTGCTCACAACATCGGAAACTACCCCACCATTCAAATTTGCAACAAGCCCGGCCACAGTATTACCACCATCAATTGAGCAAGTATTGTCAATAATTATGTTGGACACCTCACCACCATTTCCTACGTAACGAAATGGAGCTAAATTGTCAATCACACCCGATGTTCCTAACTTAATGTTAGATAACGTGTGTCCGCCACCGTTGAATTTCCCTGCAAATTGATGTGCGTCAGTGCCTATAGTTGAAAAAGAAAAATTAGAAAAATCAATATCCTTGTCTAACAAAAAATATTTGTATGCGTATGTAGTATATGAACCTGAGTTTGGATTGGAAACAGATGATGCAATTATGTTGAAATGCTCAACAGTTGAAATTATATATGGGTTGTCTGCTTCTGTGCCCCATGTCCGAGAAGCCCCAGGCAATGCGCCAAAATGCCTTACTATGACACTGTTAAAGGAATAATCAATAGTGTCTTCGGATGCATTGAAAACAGCTAAACTAGGACCGAAAAAAGCGGATCCATCAGTCATCGCAAAAGGATTAGCCCATGCGTTTTGCGTTGCTGGGGCGAGAAAGTATACGCTTGAAAGACCACTACCTTTATTGATGTTACTTTCAATCGTGTAATTAGAGTACGCAAATAAACCATTGTACTTTGCTTCATCACTAGCACTTAGATTGCCAACACGTTTATTGCCCTCATTTTTAAAAATCTCCGTTGGATAAAATGAATATTCAAGCGTTACACCACTGCTCCCTACACCACCAGCTAAACCGCCTGCTATTGTATTATCAAGTTCATGCGCGGAAAACGAATAAGAATAGGAAAGAGATCCTTTGTCAATGTAACCCACTAATCCGCCTAGATAAGTCAATGTAGGGGCTTTTCCATCGTAAACTATGGATCCTGACGCATATGAAGTTGTAATTGTACCAGAATTATATCCAACTAATCCACCTATATATGTGCCTGTTGCTACAATCGAAGCGTTAGCAAAACAAGAGATTATTTGACCTGAATTTTTCCCTGCAATGCCGCCAACAGCGTTATCACCAGTTATTGAAGCGTCAAAAACACCTAGATTTTTAACTGAAGCTGTCTCGCCTATCACACCAAAAACACCTTTATTTTCATCCGTATCTTCATCATTATAAACTATATCAGTAAGAACCTTGCCATTACCATCAAATACACCCAAATACGGATGAGCGTCAGTTCCTAACCTTTCGAAGTTTTTTCCTGCAAATGAAATATTAGAATTCAATTTGACATACACCGCAGCAGAAGTGTCACTCCTACTTGTCCAACCTAATGCTAAAGCGAGCCAATCGTCCGCGCTGTTAATGATATATGGGTTCGATTCGGTCGAATCATTTATTCCCACGGCAAAACTCACTTCGGATATTGGACTAACCGAGCAAATAGCAAAAGTGGCACAAATCACGATAAGCGCGATTATCACTGTAAAGCTAAATTTCATTATAACTTTTGACATAAGACATCCTTCATCTCACATGCGTTTAATAATTTACATCCGCTGAAAACACTACACTCTAAAAAGGCATTTTTTATCTGCGTTTTAAAGCATTTATGCAATCACTACTACAAACGCTCAACACTGTTGTTGAACTCATTAAAATTCCAGCGCTGAACTTGTCATTCACCATTGTAACTGTTTTACAATTACTCCAGGTTTTGCACCATCACCAATAGACATGTCTGAAATTTCTCTACGTCTTTCATCAATAAATGAAAGTCTAAGCTGTTAATTCATCTGTCTTTCAATGTCCCTACGATACTATTTATCTGCCATTAACACAACCTTTCGTATTGAGTCTAAACTCAACGCAAAATGGCAATCCATAAGATCTTGTCTTAACACAACAAACTCAATGCTTAAGTAACAATCAAGTAAACTTATCATGCCAGTTTTAAGCGAGATCGTTTTCAAGAATCAACAGCGCACTAGATTTTTATGGCTTTTAATCCACCAAAGAGCTTTTATCAACACTTTAAATTGTAGATAAACTATTGTTTTACAAATTAACTCCGCAAAACATGCACCATTTGAAGTGGTATGCTTAATAACTCATTTCACAAAGCAACAAAGTCAAAAAAGCTCATTTGCTCTTTAATAGTGCCTCGTTCATGCGCGCGTGTGTCAAGCTCAGATAAAATACCATAAGCATCTATCATCGCAATAGCATATTATACAATAAAATAGCAAAAATTACAATAGACACTCTCTAATAAGAGGCGATTTTTATAGCAATTCCTTACCAAACACCCTCGCTTGCAATTTTAATAACCAAACTGAAAGTTAAGTTTGTAAGTTAGTGTGGAATATCGTGAGCTCTGAAAACAGTATTTGTGGCTGTGGTTGGTTTGATAAGAACAAGCACCTCCCCAAACATGCCAATTTCATCATCGTGTTAACCGCATTTTCTCTTTTTTGTGGGTTGTGCACATGCGACCAATCGAATTTTATTTTTTCAACAAGTAATATCCCAAAATTTGAAAAATTCTTAAATTCAAAAACTTTTCATTATATTCACACTACTACGCGTTATTTTACAAAGAAAATTTGACTTAAATATTGACTTATCACGTTTTAGAATTTATAATACTACAAAACGAATTTAGGAATTAAACACTTATGGCTAAAGCTAAAAAATTCAATTTAAAACAGAAACGACGACTACTGAAATTTATCAAAATTGGTCAAATTGTTTTATGCGTTGCACTAATTGGCGCGGTGTGTTTCCTCGGTGTCGCGCTCCGCTATATTGGTGGATTTACAATAGTTATTGATGCCGATAGCGTAGAAAATGACTACATTGGATTTGGCGCATCGTCAGCTTGGATTTTTCAGAAATTGGGTTTGCGTGACGAAACGACAAAGACCGAAGCAATTAATATGCTGTATGGTGCAGATGGTCTAGCACTTAATATTTTTAGATACAATATTGGCGCAGGATCCAGTGACAGCGCCCTGGATGACCTTTTCCCTTATAATCAAGCTAGTTTTGATCAGGCCCGACGTGGCGAAAGTTTTTTCATTGCAGATAATTTTAAAAATGCCGAGAGTTTTTCTAATGAGAATAATTATGATTTCACAAGAGATGCTGGAGTTCGCGATTTGCTAAAGAGGAGCGTTGAGATTGGTAATATAAAAAGAGTAGTTTTCTTTGCGAATTCTCCTCATTATTTAATGACAGAATCTGGCATGGCCACTGGCGAAGACGAATATCAAAACAATTTAAAACCTGATTATTATGCTGCTTTTAGTGATTATCTTTTGATCATCACTAATGCATTGTACCAAACATACCTGTTGGACAAAAATATTGAAATTCTAATTAGTCCAGTAAATGAACCTCAATGGCGATGGGGTGGTGAAAACGCGACACAAGAAGGCTGTCATTTTGATCCTGAAGAACTTGCAGCTTTTTATGATGTATTCTATACCCGCTTAACTGCTTTCAATTCAGAAAAAAATGTTAACTTTAAATTGGAAATATTTGAAAATGGCAATATTTCACTTCTCAATCCTGTGGCAAAAGTGCGTTCATATCTTAAGAATTTTGCTAAATATGATTTTTTTGATGAAATTGAATCCATTTCTACTCATTCCTACGGAAATAATACAATTGTTACTCGTTCATCATTTGAGGATCTCATTTCAGGAAAATATAATAAAAATGTCTCAGTTACAGAATTCTGCGAAATGTATGCTGGGAGAGACAATTCTATCGACTCAGCTATACATACGGCACAAGTAATGCTTAGAGATTTGAAATATCTCAATGCAACGGATTGGAGTTGGTGGTTAGCTGTATCAGATGGTGATTATAATGATGGATTAGTGTATTGGGATGTGCTTGATGAAACCGACAAACTTTCAGTGTTAAATAGATATTATGCATTCGGGCAATTTTCACGGTATATTACAACTGGAGACAAGCACATCAGTTCTCGAGCATCTGGACTAACGATTTTTTCAAACGTGGAATTTGTATCATTCCTAAAACCTGACGGAACTATTATAATCGTTTTAACAAATGACTCAAATTATAAAAAAACTATAGGCTTTAAAGATCAAACAATTATCGGAGGGTCATACACCAATTCTGAACTTAGCTGGGCAAAAATCAATGTATCAAATGAAAATTATATCGTTTTAGAACCTAAGAGCATCACTACACTTGAACTAAAATAGCAGTATTATACGCACTAACAACGCTATATAAATGAGTTTCACGACTATAAGAACTATAGTGCCATAGAATATAACCGCTAGCATACCCCTTAGACTAACGACTGCCTAGCATAATATGTTTAGGTAAGTCGGTGTGTTTAAGAATAACTTGTCAGTTGTAAACCAAGACATAGTAATTTGCTATGGAAAAATTTTAGCATAAAACGAGTGCACTACATTTAATATGCTAGACTTTATAGGGTTAATTGTGATAACATATACATAATAACAACACAATTAACACTGTTCAACATAAGTTACTGTTCCGATGGTTGAATATAAGTTGAATGAGAATCGGTTTAATCGTTTGTTCGTGAAGTGTCTCGCGCTAGTTCTCTTTTGATATAAAACTAAAGATAACACACTACGCAAACAAAACATTCTTTAAGCAGTGTTCGACAGACAAATAGAAAATTTGAGGCGCTTTATTTAGAGTGGTTTCGAGCACGTGTGACTTGTGTCGCTAATCTTGTTGTCTTGCAACCACCCTTTGCGAAAACGCAGTTTGTGTTTTTGCAAATGTGTATCCGTATTACATGTATGTGTGGCATCCACAAATAAAAAACTGGCAATCGAACTACAAAAATAGTGTAAAGGTTATTAAAAGTATGATGTAAGTGCGCACTTAGATGTTCGAATATCTTAAAAATTTAATAAAGAGTTACACTTTTGCTACTGCGTCTTAAATAGTGAAATGCCTCTTTAATAAATCAAAGCAAGAGTTGCGAACCATTTTGAAACTGAATAAAAAATTACATGCTGTTATGGCTCAGTCGGCAGAGCACGTCCTTGGTAAGGACGAGGTCCCGGGTTCGAATCCCGGTAACAGCTCCACCAAAGGCTCAAAATCATAAGATTTTGAGCCTTTTTTTTTTGCTTTTTACTCAGCACAAATTTTTGGCATGATTTGGTATAGTAGATCAATGATAGCTAATTGGAAAATCGACTCTTGATTATAAGAGCGGATAATATACAAAAAAACAAAAATGGTATAGTTTTTGGCATAGTATCCTAAAATCAGCGGAATTAAGTCCGCTTGTAATAATGTTTATAACTTGATGCTGATGATTTCCAACTCATCACTTATCAACCCTTTGACCAATCTTTTTGCTCTGCTACCACCAAAACGTACACGCAAAAAAACAAAGCAGCAAAGCTTTTCTAATATTATTTGCTTTACAAAAATATCTTCAATTACTTCTAATAAATTTGATTAGCCGGAACCATTATTACCGATAAACGCAATTAAGCTCGCATTTTGATCAAATTTGCATTGAAAATTGTTTAAGTTTTGTAGTCATTAATGGAAATTCGTGTAACTCTCATTTAACACCTCTGACTATATTTTTCTTCTAATATACGTTTGAGTAATTTGCTTGCAGGTTCATCCGTAGGGTCGTTTGTATCAAACTGTCCTCGAAACGCTTTCGCGAGGATTGTCTTTTTCATAGTTTCTATTTGATCAAAACAATCAATAAGTTCTTTTGCTTTATCAAGTTTCTCAAAAAGACTTTCAATGCGTTTTACAATACGCTCTTGTTCAGCAAGGGGCGGAAGTGGAATTATGCATTCACGAACTATTTCCAATGTCAAATTGGGAATTGCAGTGATTTTAGCTTGTTTAACTAGACTAAAATTAATTAATGGTGATCGAAGTAATAATTCATAAAATTTAAAGTAGGGCTTTAAATTTTCAATCAATCTTATAAAAGCTACTGCTTGATTCGCATTTAAAGGCAAATCCTTACCTAAAACATAACCTGTTTTCCCAAGAGTTCCTGCTATTGTGATAAGCACATCGTATTCTTCTAAAACAGACCTTTTTAGCTCATTTAAATGAGTTTCTTTTGCTATATAATAGCCCTTGTCATTACTAATTTGACCAAATTCATTTATGTTTTCGACTCGCAAAAACTTTATACCTGATGACAAATAAGCACTTTTTCCACCAGCAGGAGTGGTTCCTTTAGAAATAACCTGAGAAACATTTTTTAACTTCGTCCACACCCAGTTATCAGGAATCTCATATGGCACTTTTTCGTCACAAATAATGGCATCTAGTAAAAGCTCATCTATTGATTTATTCTCTTTCTGCTCTGCCATTATTTGACCTCTAATGCTTTGAGTTCTTTGACTACACTTTTAATTAAGTCAACAGCTTCTTCGAGGTTTGCAATAATTTCTTCACCACTTTCAATAGGGTCTTGCATATACTCGTATTCGGTAACCCCAGAATCTTTTATGAGTCCTAAATCAAGAGTGTTACCCTTTGACGCAATTTCACTACGATTATATTTGCTCCAGCGATCGTTTATTGCAAATTCACCGTTTTCCAAAGCTTCATAAACCTTGATAAATCCTGTAAAATCTTCTGATTGCAATGTTATGGTTTTGCCAAACTTGGGCATATTACTGCGCATATCGTAAAAACAAACTTCTTTTGTATTGCCTTTGTCTCTTTCGCCACGAGTAAAGAACAGAACATTGGTTTTTACGCCTTGAGCGTAGAAAATTCCTGTGGGTAGGCGCAAGACGGCTTTAAGATTACACATATCCATAAACTCTTTGCGGATAGCTTGACCTTCGCCAGTAGCAAATAAAACATTATCAGGGAGTACAACAGCGCATCTTCCGCCAGCTTTTAGTGAACGGTAAATAACTTGAAGGAAGTTAAATTGCTTATTTGAAGTTTGGTATGTTATATCGTCCCTTGTACTTCTCTCCCCACCTTTTTTAGTCCCGAAAGGTGGATTCGTCAGAATAACATCAAAATTCTTCATTTTTTTGGCTTCGCTGGTTAATGCGTCACCAAGCATAATTTCACCTTCGGTATTATGAAGATATGCATTCATAAGGGCAAGACGATGTGTTTCGTGTACTAACTCACATCCTTTGAAAGCTTTATATTTTTGGAAGTCATACTGCTTATCACTTATACTATAATCATCGTGCTTGTTTTTAACATATTTGTTTGCCGCAATCATAAAACCAAAAGTCCCGCAAGCTGGATCATAACAAGTCTCGCCCAACTGCGGCTTAATAAGTTTTACCATCATATCAATCAGGACACGGGGGGTGAAATACTGCCCAGCACCAGACTTCTTTTCGTTTGCGTTTTTCTCTAATAAACCTTCATACAGGTCGCCTAAACCCTCTTTGTTTTCTTGATACCAATCAAACTTATCAATTCCTTTTATTATTTTTTCTAAATTTTTTGGTTCCTCGATATTGGATTTTGAGCCTTGATAAATCTGTTGAATTTTACCGGTAGATTTGTCTCCAAGGTATGCGAGAAGCTCATTATAAAACCTTTTCAACTCTAACCCTGATTTTGAAGCTAGATTATTCCAACGGTAATGTTCATCAATGCTTTCTTCAGCGCCGGTCTCATTTGCCATTTTTAAAAACAGAATATAGGTAAGCTCTGTAACGTACTGATGATAGGTAATACCATCATCCCTCAATATATTACAGAGATTCCATAACTTTTGTACAATTTCTTGTTCACTCATTTAGGTTACTCCTTTTGATTCATATATGTAAGTATTGATTTCTTTGATGATCTCTGACAGTTTGCCTTCGAATTTAATATCGAAACGCCTGAAACCGCCTTCATCTCTAAACTGCGGGGCATCGAAGGTTTCTTTGTTCAGCATTCCAGCATGAGTAATATAAACTTGAATCTTATCTAATAAGTTTTGCTGAATCTTATTAAAACTATGGTTTTTCCTTAATTTGACAAATGCCGCATTAATCCAGTCAGGGCGGTGGAAGAGTGACTCATCTAATACAACTTGTCTAACTAAATTTATTATATCCGTAATGATTTCTTCGTTTTTTAGTTGCGACCAAGCTTTGTTTAAACTTGTCTGATCAAATTTATTTTCACTTAGTTTAAGGTTAAGAGCACGAAGTTGCGACTTAGTAAGTTCAGCTGGATTTGTGCAAATTATTTTAAGCGCCTCGATAGAGTCGTAGTTGCTTTTAATAAATTCCGAAAAGGAATCGATGTAATCTTGGGGTTTATCCGTGCTACCATATCCATAAGTTGTTTCTAATAGGGTGTCTTTTTTATCTGTAACAAATTTTCCTTGTTTACGTTCTTCTTTGATATTTTCAATAAACAATAAAAAGTCAATGTCATTTGTGAGTAGTTCAATTGCTTCATAAATAGGACTATTCTTTATTTTTCCTACATAGTCATTAATTGATATACCTATATATTCTTCAATTTGATCTGATTGATTATCGCTCAAACCTTTCAATTTTCGGTTAATTTTCGCAATGATTTTTTTGATATTATCTTTTCTCAATTCTTCTGAAATAGAAACAAGACTTAACGACCGTGCAAGCTCTGCCATTGTGCTGGTAGCACTTGGTGCGACAGGCTTCATGTTAGAAAGAGGAATCAAATTTTCATATACTTGAACTGCATCATAAATACTAAAATGAGTTTTGCCGATTTCTTTGCATTGCCTCGTTGCTCTGCCCATCATTTGCTCAAAAAGAATTCTTGACCTAATTCGACGCATAAAAACAATATTGCAAATTTTGGGTACATTGATGCCAGTAGATAATAAATCAACAGTTACAGCAATATTAGGGTATTGATTGTTTTTATATTGTTTGATAATTTTTCCTATTTTCTCGGAATCTCCGCTGGCGGTTTTGCCAGTGATTTTCATTATTGCATCATTATCGATTTGCTGTGGTTGGTATATTTTGCGCAATGTATCCACAATCTGGTCGGCATGTTTATCGTCAACAGCAAAAATCAAAGTTTTTTCATCACTTTCGGGATCAAGATATTGAGAAACTTGCTTTAGTACTGTTTCTGTATGATGAGGAACAACAATCAGCCTGTTAAAGTCATCAACTTCAAAATCAAGCTCATCATCTATATCTTCAAGGTTTGCGACTTCATTTGTTATGGGATCAATAATGGCAAGCTGATCTCCACTTTTTATTGTGAGACCTTGAGTATTAAAAGTAGTATTAATTTTAACAGGAGGTTCGTGGTCGACTAACCAACCATCAATAACGGCTTCACGATAGGAATATGTAAAAATCGGTTTGCCAAAAATCTCCGTCGTGTGCAGTGCTGGTGTTGCAGTCAAAGCAACTTTCACTGCGTCAAAATATTCTATTACTTGCTTGTATTTGCTGAGATAATCCGTTTCATTTTTGTACAACTGCTCATCTTCACTTAGTTCTCTGTCAAGGGTGTACCCTCTATGCGCTTCGTCAACTATTATTAGGTCATAAGATCCAGCAAGCAAAAAAGGTTCATTAGTCAGGATAACACGACGCACCATGCTTTGAATTGTCGCTACACTCACTCTTGTGCTGGAGTCAACATCTTTATTTTCAAGATTGTTAATGCTATAGATCTTATCAAGCGTAAGCAAATCTTTTAATATTACTTCTTTAAAAACATCTTGCGCTTGTGCGCCAAGTGAATTTCGGTCAACCAAAAACAATATTCGTTTGAACCGGTTTGTCTCCAACATTCTGTAAATCAGACCCAAAATAGTTCGAGTTTTCCCTGTTCCTGTCGCCATAACAAGTAGCATTTCTTTTTTTCCTTCAATTATGGCATCCGTGATTTTTGCTATCGCTTTAATTTGATAATCCCGCAGGTTTAGACCATCTTTGTCTTCAAGATAATTTGTATTTTCTTCTTTCAAAGTTTCATTGGCGCTAGCAATGTCCATCTTATATTTTTCTTCAAGGTCTAGCGGACTAAACCACGCAGTTAATGAGTAAGGATTGTTATAATTTTTTCTTGCGTCTAAAAACCAAATGCCCGACTGAGTAGGAATTGCTTCGGAATATGGTCTGGAATTGGTTGCAAACAAGAACGGAACTTGATAACCATTCCAATTGCCTAAAGCATAGTTTGAATGCTCTGGTTTTATATTCTTTGCATAATCTTTTGCTTGAACATCAATGGTTGCAGCAACATCTTCAGATTCTTTTTTTGCTTCTACTATGGCATACAACCTTTCGCCAATAAATAAAGCATAATCTGCAAATCCTTTTTGTTTTAATGCCGAATCTGTCGGCCACTCTGCTATAGCAATATTTTTGCCTTTTTCTGGGCGAGTTCCATTTCTATAAGTTAGATTTGTTGTGTCTGCTAACCAACCAGCTTTATTAAGCTGTTCATCTATAATCATTCTTGTTTGCGCTTCGGTTTTAGTTGTGTTTGCAAACTTAAAATTCGCAAATAAGTGCTTCGTTTTAACTGAACGAATTTTGGCAAGCTGTTTTCCCAATTCCCCTATTTTTTCTTTTGCCGCCGATAATTGTTCCTCGGTTTCAAATTTTATTTTAGCCATCGAAAATATTTGTGTGCTTGCCTTATTATCTGCATAATTACGAAAGAACCATATAGCTATATCAAAACAAAACCCTAACAAGTTGGTGGTTTCGCTTTGAGTTGGATCATAATTTTCGTATTGCACTTTATTTCGCATTTTTCTCACAACATGGAAGACCTCCTCTATGTCACGAGAGAGAATGCTCTTATATTTTAGTTCTCGCAAACGATTTGTTTGTGTGTCGCCATATAATAACTCAATTTGCTCATAAGCGCAAATGTATTTTGTTATACTTTCTAAAAAGACACCTAGCTTTGAAACACAAATCTGAGTATCTCTTACATAATTTTGTTCAGCTAAAAAAGCTAATTTAAACAGCTCAGGATAGTTGCCTTTTAAGAAAATAAAATTGCTCATAATATCTCCTGCTTCTTCTTATATGTGGTGTTATTGAAGCTTTTCAATATCAAAACAGGTTTTTACGCACAACTCGCGTATAACTTTCTTTGCCGTAAAGTTGGGTTGTGATTTGCCGTTTCCCCAGCGGTTAACGGTTATTACATTTATGCCGTGTTCTTTAGCAAGAGCTGGTTGTGTGAAAATAAGTTTTTCTCGTACCAACCGGATTTTTTCGGCATAATTCATAATGATTAACTCCTAACATTAAGTTAGCATCATTTTAGCATAAAATTAGCATTTTGTAAACGAATGCAATTTATCTGCTTATAGAAGTTTTGCAAAGGCTTTTGCTTCGTAGATGTCTAAGAACCCAAGTATTTTCCTCCTGCATCTGACAAGGTGACCACGCCATCTTGGGACATGTTCTTTAAATTCACATCATTCGTTCAATATCTCTGAGCACTCCAGCAGGCATACCGTGCTCAATTAAGTATAATCCAGCAAGGGGCTCTCTGCGCCTGTTTCAAAGAAACGAATAAGTCTAGTTAAATCAGTTTTAGATTGTTCTAAGTTTCTTTTTTTCACAGATATGATTGTACAATGCCTGTAGCAAAATGAAATAGCGCGGCACTTGATATTCAATAATTGTTTTCGGCATATGAAAGGCATTGGCATATTTTGTATCTGTAGAAGCTGTCGACTTTAAAAGTTCATAATTCATGCAATTTCTCTAATTGTGTAGCGTCTATTCTCTGTTGGATGAATAATGCCACAGTTTTCTGGTTGCGCAGATGCTGTAATAGTACCACATATCTCCGCTCTGGAAAAACGTCTGTAAAAATTGGGTGAGTGGTATTTTTTCATGTTATCTCGAATTTTTTAAAGCGTGGTGCTAGATGTTCGTAAGGAACGTTTTTCCAAGAACCACCTTCAGGTATATATTCTAACATTTCTAGTGCTTGTGGTGATAATCCCCAATGCACTTGATTTGGAACTTCTGCTGGAATATGTAAAACTTGATTAAGAACTAGATTTGTTTTGCTTTTTGCTCGTTTGGGAATGTGAATGTTATATTTAAATCTTTTCTTACTCCTACGAAAAAAACCCGCTGTCTGTTTTGTGGGACACCATAATCACTAGCGTTAAGACACCTATACACAACATTGTATCCAATGTTATTTTCATCAAATGTAGTTTCTAAATCCTCTTTTATGACTTCGAGCAAGTTGCGACCATCAATATACTTAGATGAAAGTATCCCCTTAACATTTCCAAACACGATAACTTTTGGCATCTTTGCTTTAATGATGCGCAAGCACTCTTTATAAAGCATACCTCTTGAGTCATCCTCACCTTTTCTATTCCCAGCATTGGAAAAAGGTTGGCAAGGGAATCCAGCTGTTAAAATATCGCCCACTGATATTTCGCCTTAATCAACAGTAAGAATATCTCGTCCATCAATTTCACCGAGATTAAGTCTGTAAACCGCTTGGGCATTTTCGTCAAAATCATTCGATCCGATGCGTTGGAAACCAGTCTGTTCAAATCCTAAGTCAAGACCGCCACAACCAGAGAATAATGATGCAAACTTAATTTTAGTGTTTTTCATGTCTTATTCCTCTTTTACGTCAGTTTTTTGCTATTTCCATATACATTCAAATAATCCTCATATCTTGTAATTTAATCCGCCAAGCACGATCCCCAACATTTGACGCAATCAAAAGACTGTTTTTATTAGTCGTCTAACGATCTTATCAGATATCTGCAAATAATTAGCAGACTCTGATATCGTTAATAATTCATCACTCACAATGCATAATCACTCCTAATAATTTATTAATTATATCATATTGCATCTAGAAAGTATCGAGAAATCAACGGAAGAGCCAGAGATAACACAGGACAACAAAATGACTATTTCCCAGAAAAAGAATTAAACTTATTAATAAAATAAGTAGACTTTTATTAGTTGGTGATTTGCTATAGGTTTAATATCATATTTAGTTTTATTCTATTTATAACTGCTACAATCCTACTATCGCTATAAAATCGAATCATATAAACTGTTATGCCCAATGGTTAAAAACTAGCATTGTTATTACAATTGAACAAGATTTATCGCACGCTCTAACCTGAATTCCAGCGGTGTATGCGCCCTGCGGGAATTTAGGTTACAAAATGGAATAATCGAGGTGTTTTTTTGTTGAATGCGCATAAAACGGGAATTTAGGCTTAATACGGATACCCCCAATTGACCAAGATTGCTGTATTCAAAATTATTTGTTGCCTAAACTCCTACGGTGTGAAGTGTATGCTGGTAGTAGCGTCAATTTTAAGTGCTGTGAACATTAACTAATTCCAAATAAATCTAATGTTCTTTCATATTAAAAATTTGCAATACATTTATTTCATTTAGATGTTATTCAACTTGACAAACTATAATTTTTCATTGTATATTATGCGTATCAAATTAAAATGGAGCTATTTATGGGCGAACCATATTACACTTATTACACAAATCCGAAGTCAAAAACTGTCTACGTGTATGAAGCTGTTTGTTATTATGATCACAAAACTAAGCGGTCACAATATAGTCGCAGAACACTAATTGGACATGTCGACAAAATTACAGGTGAGATAGTTAAAAATCGAGAGTGGCACAAAAAAGACACACCTGGCGAGTCGCCTACTCTTTTGGGTGCGAATTATGTCGTTTCAGAGATAGCAGAAGCCTTAAATTTAAAAGAAGATTTAAAAGCACTTGCTCCCGAAGATTACGATAACATATTAGCATTAGCAACGTGTTTCTTATTTAACAAATCGGGAGTGTCAGTTGATATTGAATTCTGGAAAAGATTTAATTATCTTGAACCTGATATGAGTCTAAATTCGCAACGAATTTCCGAACTTTATGAAAGGTTATCACATCTGGATTTAGAACCTTTTTTTGAGTTGCGCATGAAAGAAATAAACGAGGCACGTTTATATTTTGACTCAACTTCATTAAATTCACATTCAGAAAATATAGAGCTGGATAAGTGTGGAAAGAGTGAAGATGAGGTTTCATTGCCACAAATTAACTTAGCTATTCTACTCAATTCAGAGACAGAATTGCCAGTTTGGTTTGAAGAATTTCCTGGGAACGTAGTTGATGTGTCACTCAAAAAGCATTTAATGCGCCAAACAGAATACTATCATATTGAGAAATTAAGTTTATGCTTAGATAGGGGATTCGACTCCAAATCTAATATAGAAACCATGCTTTCTGAACAGTTTAAGTTCATAATTGGTTTAATATCATCTACAGAGAAGGTAAAACCCCTAATTAAAGAGCATGCTTGTGCTACGAGGGATCAGACTAATTACGATGCTAGAACTAACGCATACTGTATGCAGGTAGATTATCCAATTACAATAAGCTACAGAAATCCAGATAATACCTCTGTCACACAAACAGCAATATTAAAAGCTAATTTGTATTATAGTGTCGAAAGATATAGAGATGAACTCAATGCATTCAACAAAAATTTTGAAGAACTAAAGTCGCATTTGGATGATGTTAAACCTGAAAAAAAATTGGAAATGTTAATCAAAAAATATTTCATTAAGACTAGTGAAGGATACCAGATAAATAAACAGGTCGTACAAGAAGAGGTTGAACATTTTGGTTTTTTCGCTATACTCTCAAGCGAAAATAATTTAACAGCTAAAGAGGTTCTGGAGATCTATAGGTCTAAAGACGCAATAGAAAAAGTCTTTTCCATAGTTAAAAGCGATCTAGACTTCCTCACTACCAAAGTACGCAATATTGAAACACTCAGAGGTAAATTGCTATGCATATTTACAGCACTAATTCTGCGGGCGGAAATAATAAAGAGGTTGAGAAAGGCAGCGCTACCAGCAAAAGACACATTAGAAAGAGCGTTAAATGTGTTAGCAATGATAAATGGCAAAATCAAAAAAAATGGAACATTCACATATAGGAAACCAACGAAAAGGCAAAGCGACTATTTAAACGCACTCAAAATACCATTCACAAATGACCCTTAAAAATGGGATAATCGAGGTGTGTTTTTGTGTTACATGGGTGCCAAACTGGGATTTAGAGGTAAAATCAATAACCGCTGAAATTAAATCCTTTGGAAGTATCTCCCGTGAGTTTTGTTCGCTGTGCTTTGCGATTTTAAGGCTTGGTAAATACAATATATTGATCCGACCGCGCCGATCACGGTTGTCGCAGGCCAATGTATAGCGATCCGTGTACGTCATGTGTTGCCCTTATTACCAGCCAAAATTCGACCATCGCTAAGAGTGTTTTCCAAAACATAAATTGGGGTTCTTCGTTATGTTTGAATTTGGTTTGGTTATATTTTTTCGGCTAAATGTAGTTCAAATAACTTTTCTGACAGCATAGTGATTTTCCGCGTGTCTGTTTCTATTGACAAGATTAACTATTTATGATATTGTATAACTGCACTTTGGAAACATCATAGAAGGAGCTGTAACATGGATTCATATATTCACCGCACTATTGAGGATAAGTTCCTGCGAATGAGTAATTTTTTTAAGGCGCTTTTAATCACGGGAGCAAGACAAGTCGGTAAAACGACTACGCTAAAATATTTGGCAGAGGGGCAAAACAGGACGATCGTTAGCTTAGATAACGATGAAGAAAGAGAGCTTGCACAAACCGATCCAGTGATGTTCTTTCAAAGATATAAACCGCCAATCTTAATAGACGAGATTCAAAAGGCACCGCGACTATTTAACCGAATTAAAGTACTCTGCGATAATTCGGAATTAAAAGGTCAGTTTTGGATGACAGGTTCGCAGAAGTTTTCCATGATGAAAAATGTTAATGAAAGTCTTGCTGGGCGTATCGGCATCATGGAATTGCATAGTCTGTCAAGAAGTGAGCTTTGCGGATATAGGTTTGTCGAGCCTCTTACCTTTGATATGGAATTTCTCTTAAAGCGCGAACAGCAAACCAGCCCAACCGAGATAAACGAAGTGTTCGCGCATATATGGCGCGGCGGGATGCCAGCGGTTCAAGCCGCAAGTTGCGATGAACGCAAAATGTATTTTGAATCGTATATAAACTCATATCTCATGCGCGATGTTATGGAAATCGGTCGTGTTGAGGACACCGTAAAGTTTAGAAAATTTCTTGCCGCCTGCGCGGCGCTAACCGCACAACAACTCAACCTTGCGCATATTGCAAGTATAGTTGAAATCGCGCAAGCTACCGCGAGTAATTGGTTAAAGCTGTTGGAGAGTTTGAACATTATTTACCTCTTGCAACCGTATTCCAGCAACCTCTTAAAGCGTCTTTGCAAAACTCCCAAGCTGTATTTCTGGGACACGGGATTGTGTGCTTACCTTACAAAATGGTCTTCGCCCGAAGTCTTAATGTCAGGTGCGGCGAGTGGTGCATTCTTTGAAACCTTTGTTGTAACTGAACTGTTAAGAAGTTACGAATATTCCTCAATCGTTCCCAACATAAGCTATTTTCGCGATTCCAATACCAAGGAAATTGACTTATTCGTGCAAACCGAACAGTCCATACATCCACTTGAAATTAAATTATCGGCAATGCCGAATAAACGAGAGGTAAAAAAATTCGAAATTATCGACAAAGTTGGACTATTGCGTGGAAGTGGCGGAATTATTTGTATGTGCGAAACCACTTTACCAATCAATAATATAGATTGCTTAATTCCAGTTAGACTAATTTAGCAAAATTACGCGCTTGTCCCCCAATTAGAGCACTTTTTCCCAATATAACCGAATCGTAAATACGGACTTTACCACACCGTAATCAAAGG
>JAITLB010000255.1 GCA_031278175.1 Christensenellaceae bacterium | reverse complement strand
GGCAAGGACGCGTTTTCAACCTACAATACAATAACTTTGAAATTTGCTGGTGGACCAATTACACTTACAGAATCTATAGGCGAATTCAACACACCATATTTAATATTAGTGCCTGCTGCTCAACTTGAAGCATATAAGTCTGCTGATATTTGGAGTACATATGAAAATAGAATTTATTCCGACGAGTCGTACATAGATTCCAATTTTATAGTTGCTGATGGCATTCTTCTTTCATATATTGGAAACGAAAGCTCAGTAATTATTCCTAACTATGTAACACAAATAGGCGATTATGCATTTATTGGAAATTATAATATTAAAGAAGTTACGTTGCATAAGAATATTACTAGTATCGGCATAAGTGCGTTTGAGTCATGTGCATATTTAGAGACGGTAAATATACCAGAAGATAGCAAACTAATAAACATTGGTGAATCAGCATTCCAAGGCGCTGAGGCACTAACATCATTTACCATTCCTTTAGGTGTAACTGAAATACAAGCGAATACTTTCAATCGTTCCGGACTAAAAGAAATTTACATTCATGACGCAATAACATCTATAGGTGACTATTCATTTGCAATGTCTACGATTGCCCAAATAACTTTTTCCGAAAATGCTACAGTTAGTTCAATTGGAGAATATGCTTTTGAAAGTTGTCTAAATATTAAAACGTTTAATATGCCTGACACCATTGCAAGTATAGGTGTATGTGCATTCGCAAATTGTCATAATCTATTATTAAATATACCAGATTCTGTAAATTCAATAGGCGAGTTTGCTTTCTATGCTGATAATATAAGTCTACTATTTGAGAGTGGACCAATTACGCTCAGTAAGGCGGTGGCAGATGTTGCATTAATTTTGATTGTGCCAGATGCGCAACTAGAGGCATATAAAGGTGCTACTATTTGGAAGGATTACGCTGCTAGAACTTTCCCAAAATCATGGTTACTAGATGATTATTATATAGTAGACGGAGATAACACTCTTCTCGCCTACATCGGTCACGACACTATAATTACCATCCCCGATTACATTACAAAGATTGGGGATCGCGCATTTAGTTATTATTATTTAAAAGAAATTACAATTAGTTCAAATGTTACGGCCATCGGCGATTATGCCTTTTATGGATGTTATTATCTAGACACCGTGAATATACCACAAGATAATAAGTTAACATATATCGGCTTATATGCATTTTCACTTACTAATCTAAGTGCTTTCACTATTCCATTAGGTGTAACTGAGATACTCGAAGGTGTATTTTCTAATTCTCCTCTGCAATATATATATATCCATCGATACATAACTTCAATAGGCGATTATGCTTTTGAGAGTTCCTCTTATCTTACAAAAATAACATTCGATGACAAAATCATGCTAACTAAAATTGGCGAATCGGCATTTGATTATTGTATTTCTCTCAAGTCAATCACAATACCCGCATCTGTCGAGACGATAGGTATAAGCGCGTTTAATTTTTCAGGACTAAGGACAATATCATTCTCCGCTGGCGCAAAGCTTAAACTAATTGAAGAAAATGCTTTTAAGTCATGTAACCTGGTAAATCTTATACTACCCTCATCAGTCGAAGAAATTGGAGATGGTGCATTTGTAAATTGCGGAAAGCTGGAATCAATATATATTGGCGCAAATATCAAAAAAATCGGAGAGTATCTATTCCTGGAGTGCTATGAACTTCAAACGATATACATGGCAAAAGAGTCAGCCGATGGAATAGATCTTAATGAAAAGTGGAATGCTAAAGATGAATCAGATGCGCCACAATACTACGATGTGTCATACGGTAGCGTGATATAATGAGGTGATAATCACTCAATTTTCTAGTTGATTTTGCTTTATCGCATCAGAAAATATATGTCTTTTGTGCTTGTGATTTTTATAAAACTCTTTCTAGTCTTTTGCGCCAAATTGCAGGCGGGCTAATATAATCAAGCAAGATCTACTAGCACTTCCACTTTTGTTAGTAAAGTGGGAGTGCTATGGCTACTATACAACTAATTTGCTACCTAAATTAATTTGAGCGCTATATAATGCGTTTAAATCTTCATAACTGGTGTACGCATTGACTTGAGCATAGTTTATTATATTGTGCCACCCTATTTTAGTAATAGAAACACAGTTAAACTTGCTTTTTAACAGTCATTTTATTGCTAATTACTCCAAAGCACAATGTTTTTTATTGCCGCTAAAGTCGTGATCCGCATTCGCCTAAATTAATTACTCGCCTTTCTCTTCTTCTTTGCTCTCTGCAGCATTTGCCTCAATTTCTTTGACGCGCTTATACCAGATCGAGTTGCACATCCCTAGCTCCTCTAATGCCTTTTTCATGGTCATTTTTTTTGCTTTTACTAGATTGTAATACTTGGGAAAATCAGGAAACTCTTTGCCAGGCCTTCCGTCTTTCCACTCAGGATCCAACTCTATCTTTGTCATTATATATTCCAATATGCTGTTCTTTTTTATCTCTCTATATTCTGCTGCTGATTTTATCACCCCATCCAACAGCTCAGGAGATAATAGGCGCATATCAAAATCACCCAAACCTAATACTCGGACTAATATACCTTTCACTATTAGTGATCTGATGAGTGTCAAAGCATCTCCCTCGTTTCTAGCCAAGCGAAACATGTCAGTCACAACTAGTGTATCTCCTGGTTTTAGAATTGTAAGTAACTTGTCAAATTTGGGTGTTGCCTCGGACGATACTACATATATATCAGCATGGATCTCATCAACATGTCCTTCGTTTTTTAATCTATCGCACTGTTTATCAAAACTTTTAGATATTGTTTCAAATTTTGATCTTATTCTTATATACCCGTATATCATTCTATACCTCCATTAATGCCACATTTATTAGCATTAATCTTGTAATCTTGCTTGCTATTAATGTGTCAATTATATATCAATTTGACGCACAATATTTAAGCAATAGTTTGAAAATCCAATGAATGGCTCTTGCCTTTATTGCATTAACTTAATAATATTCCACTTCGCGCGAAAATTTCCTATGAATTTTAAAAATTGATTTTTAAATTCAAAGAGCATTTTTTAACTACTCTAAATGAGCTGTCATATTAACAAGTTGATAGTTTTGCGTTATCTACTCCTAATTGCACCTACTCCGTTATTTGTTTTGCCATTGCTACAAATTCTATTTGTAAGCGCACAATCGCATATGACAAAACACTCAAATAACAATTGCAAATTACACGCTCATTTAAAGTTGCAACTTTCATCTTGTCAAAATCAAGACTAAGAAACATTAAAACTAGTCTCTGCTATATAACCTTAACAATCTTAGATGTTTGATGCCTGTATTTGCTAGGTGCTATTTGAACAATTGAGTATCGCTACTGCCTCTGCCACAGACAAGGTTCAAAGCAACATTTCAAATGATTATTTTGCCTCATTCACATTTGCGGTGACCAGTTATACTATTGCTTTTTTGAGTAAACTAATCACTAGAACCGACAGTCTGTGAGCTTTGCAGTTTTCATAATTTATACACGCTCAAAGTCTTGATATAATATACCATATTAAAATTCAAGTTGCAAAGCATTTTTTACTTGGCAATTAATTTTAGTTAAATACTGCTTAAATTTGCTATTAAGCATTTAAATTAAAGATATAATTTACAACTCGCGCAAGCACCTAGGGGCATTAGATTAAAGAGTGTATTTTGATTTTCAAAGCACTTAAAAGTAGCAATTGTTAAGATTGTTTGGCCAAAACAGCGAAAATTTTACTAAATAAACCGTTTCAAGGTGCTCTAAGGTCGCAACACACTCATAAATAGGTATAATAATAATGAAAGTATATGTGTTTACACTAACAATTGCGACATTTGTGCGCTATATCACCGACAATTATATTGATCTAAAAGCATTACTCGCGACTCAGCTTAGTTCTGGAATTACAAGAATTAAGCGTGTAACTATCATTTAGGATTTATATCACTATATTTCGATTTGATTAATTAAATATATGTTAGCTTACAATTTTAGATTATTCTTTTGACATATCTCGCTTTCAATGGTAAAGTAATAATATACATCTAAAACGGGAGCCATGACTATGCCGAAGAAAAATAGATCACTACTCAAAGCAAGAGAAGTGAAAAATGATGAGTTCTATACTCTTTTGGATGATATAGAGAATGAAATCTTAAAATACGATGTAGCGCAATTTGAAAATAAAGTCATTTATTGCAATTGCGATGATCCTACACGGAGCGATTTTTTTAATTTTTTCGTCAAATGGGGCAAACACTTAAAAATTAAAAATGTTCATTTCACGAATTACTCAAACGCTAACCCGGGTTTCAAAGCAGAACTAGCATCTAATGATAATGATACTACTTTGCTTGAAGTTGGGGTAGAGGCTAACCCATGTGTCTCTCATCATTGGATATATACTCCCATAACAGATCAGACGCTCAAAGGCAAGCTAGACGGGAATGGCGATTTTGCAAGTCCTGAATGCGTGTCAATATTATTGCAAAGTGATATTGTCATAACTAATCCACCGTTTAGCATCTTTAACGAATATCTGGCTCTGGTTATAAAACATGACAAAAAGTATTTAATAATAAGTGATGATAACAAGTTATCTAACCCAGATATTTTTCCACTTATTAAAGAAAATAAGCTTTGGCTTGGATATACTACTGTCAAGAGGTTTTTACAACCTGACGGTTCATATAAAAATTTCGGTAATAAATGCTGGTATACTAATTTGGATGTATCATATAGGAAACAACCTATTAGTTTACATGTACAAAACATTTCGCAATTCAAGCAGTATGAAAATTATGATGCTCTAGAAATACCAGATTCGAGAATGATACCGGATAATTATTTTGAGCCTATTGGTGTGCCTATTACATTTTTGCATAAATTTTGTCCAGAGCAATTTGAAATAATAGGATTGTCTGGTGTTGACATCAAAATCGAAGGTGGAAGATTTTATGTTGAAGATCAAAGACTACAACCACGACTCATAATAAGGCGAAAAAGATAGAAATCATAAACATCAAACCCCAAAACGTTATCTCGATTACATATTAAAATTTTGCGCGACATTTGTATGGCCTGCGCGCACTTGATGTTGGGGGTGCGCTAAAGCTTTTCAAAAATTAAAGGTCACAACCACTAAGCGTGCGCGGTATTAATATGTATTCTAGCATTGAGAAAGTCTTTATATTCCAATGTGTGAAATCATATATCGGTTTAGAAATTGCATTTTGGGGTTATCTAACATGTGGATAAATTTACTACTTTTGCTGCCTTTTCCACACATCAGATTTTATTGAACAAAATTATATCTAAATTGTGTGCCTAATGTATAAATGCTATCAAACACACTGCTCACCTCGCAAATGTTTTGCTTAGACTTAATTAGACACTTTTGCAATTTTTATTTCAATAGACTCTTGCATCAATGGGTTTATCCGACTAAGAGACAAAAATCAATTTCTGATTTTAAAACTTTTGCCGTATGCATATGCGTTTCCCGTTAATGCTCAACAATAGTTAAATCCGCTCTTTAAAATCAGTCTAACATTAGCAACGCAATAATCTAACTAAGTTTGTCTTTTTCGTGGCTAAAAACGCAACGGTCAACAACTTCTAAATTACATATTTTTATTTTAGCGCAAATTTAGGTTCGCGGTGAGGTGGAAACTCTGAATAACATATCTGCTAGTCAGATTAACTGTGTGGACTACAAATAAAGCTTAGGCCCTCGCTTATTTTTTAATCACTATTTAACAAACCACGCTATTAGGGTGGTCTAAAATAGCAATTTATCGATGATGCCGAATTTCAGAGTTTATAATCTACAACTATCTTATTCTATTTCAGACCATGGAGTTGGTACACCATTAACATAACACCAATAACTACCGGCCTTTCTTGTGCCTGAGTAAGCGTAATATTCTGCTGTTATCTGACCTGTTTGCGCCAATTCAGCGTTAATGCTTGTTTTTAAACCTAACAATTCGTTTGTGCTTTCTACAAGTGAAAATATTTTTATTTTGTTAGTAACAGAAGTAGGCAAATAGAAAGCCGTACTCATACAACCAGTATATTTCTTAGATAATACTAAAACTTTTAGAGCTGAGCACTGAGCAAATGTACCTGCGGGGATTAACTCACAATCTGCTTTTAACTCTACATACTCTAAAATTATACAAGATGTAAATACATTCTCACCTATATTAGTAACCGATGAAGGCACACTCACACTTGTTAAACGTACACAACTGCTAAATGCCCTCCAATGAATTTCTTGAACACCTTCCTGGATATTTACAGATGCGAGTTTGAGACATGACGTAAATGCTTCTGCTGAAATTATTTTAACTGACCCTGGAATATCAATACTTTCTAAATTGGCACAATTTGCAAACGCGCCTATACCAATACCCTCCAAATTAGATGGCAAATCTAAGCTTGAAATTGAAGATCGCCAAAATGCACCAGCTTCAATTACTTTAAGACTCGCTGGTATTTCAATTGAATCAATATTAGTAGCACTGAAAAGGAAATAGGGAATTTTTATTATGCCATCTGGCATGATTACCTCGTTAATTGAAGTATTATAAAATGGCGAACAGTCATTGTACTCAAACATTTCTGTGGACAAAAATGTTACTTTATCTAAAGTTCGATCCTGGAATAGACTGTTTCCTTTTAAATTGTTTTGATTTTTAACAATGTCATCAAAAACACTCACTGAAATTTCTTGTGGCAAATGTGGTTCACCATAGAATCCTTGAAGAACATGCCCTTTATACATATCAGGTATTATTATACTCGTAAGGTTGCCTGTATATGTTTCGATTAAATACATTTCATTATATAGTTTGCATGTCATACCACTCAATATAAACCTAGCTGTAATTTCTTGAGCAGTAGTCTGATCACTCAATATATAACTTTCATCTAGACTTAATAATTCACTACCTTTATACCAACCATCAAACTCATAACCCTCTTTAGGGGTTGTTGTTATGTTGACAGGGTTTACTACACTAAATGTGCCACTATTTGCACCATTTATTGTACCCATATTAGCGTTGAAAGTATTAGCACTGTAATTGTATTTTGCTACAACTTTTGCCTCAATTGTTACATCCTCTGCAGACATAGTATATGAACACTCAACACTACTCCCTACTAGGGTATCGCTAATGTACCATCCCACAAAATCATATCCAGATGTAGTGGTTACGGATATACTGATTATTGTGCCTGGTAAAAAAGCGCCATTTCCCGAACCTGTTATCTCACCTGCACCCGCTTTTATTATTGCCTCAAAATTATACAATTTACCAAATTTAGCGGTGATTGTGGTCTCGTATTTAGTTACTTTGTAATTAAGGGAATAATTGTCGCTTATCTTTTCGCCTAACACATACCATCCAGTAAATGTGCATCCCGCGTGTGCTTCAGCTAGCAGACTTACTAGATCACCTGATAAAAAGTGAGTAGTGTTATTTTTCGCCTCGCCCCACTCAGGATTTGATGATACAACGTTTAGTGTCACTGACACTCCTATATATTTGTTAACAATTGTTGTATCCTCATTAGGCATTGTATATTCGAGATCTAAACTTGTGCCTAGCAGTGTGTCATCTATCGTTCGCCATTCACTGAAATTATAATAATCATTATCCCGTGGCACTAGACTAACTAGTGATGCGCCTCTAAATATGCCATACTCATATAGTTCTTCATTATTTTCTGGTGTAATAATCTTAATAGATAATGTATATTTATCGCGTATAAATTTAGCAACTAGCGTTATTGGAGTAGATGTGACTGAAAATGTATATGCAATCTCATTACTTATAAGATCCGTTCCAGTGTACCAACCAACAAAAGAATAAAACTTTGTAGGAGTAGCAGTCGCGATTACTTCAGAGCCTGGATCAAATTCAGTGGTAGATAGTGCTACACTACCCTCACTTAGATCGCTAGAGACTAGTGTTACTAGAGTTTCATTTGGAACAAATTGAGCGGTAATTGTGGTCTCGTATTTAGTTACTTTGTAATTAAAAGAGCAATTGCCGCTAATCTTTTCGTCTAACACATACCATCCCGTAAATGTATATCCAGGGGATGCTGCAGCTAGCAGACTTACTAGATCACCTGATAAAAACGTAGTAGTTTTGTTTTCAGCTACTCCATGCTCAAGATCTGAGGATACAACGTTTAGTGTCACTGGTACCCCGATATATTTGCAAACAATTGTCGTATCCTCATTTGGCATTGTATATTCAAGATCTGAA
>JAITLB010000047.1 GCA_031278175.1 Christensenellaceae bacterium | reverse complement strand
CTATGATTTTGTGGTCAATGATTTACCACAACATTTAATTAAAGGAAATTTGCTTACTTTATACCACGGCTCAAAAACAGGAATAGAGGGCGACATCAAGCCCGACAGCAGAGTGCGCTGTGATTTTGGTAAAGGGTTTTATATGGCAACCCAAATCCAAGAGGCATTGACTTTGATATGCTCAAATTCAGAGACGGTATTGTATGTCGTGGCACTTGATTTAACAGGTTTGAAAGTCGTTACTATACCCTCAGACATTGATTGGGCGATGCTTGTCGCATATTACCGTGGCAGATTAAATCACGTCAAGGGTACACAACTTTATGAAAAGTATAGCACGATGCTTTTAGGTTGCGATATAGTTGTGGGATCTATAGTGAGCGATAGATTGTTTCTAGCACTTGACAGATTCTTTGAAGGTATAATTACCGACAAAGGTTTAATAGAGAGTCTGTCTGCTCTGCAACAGGGCAAGCAGTATGTTGCGATATCGCAAAAGGCTTGTAATCAAATAAAAATAGTGCGCAAAGAAAAACTGCCACTGCTTGTTCGGTTATGCATTGAAGATATCAGCGAAGCAAACAGACAATATGGAATCTCAACCGCTACCGACATTTGCAGGAATTACAGACGCGATGGCAGGTTCTTTGACGAGATATTGAAGGAGAGTAGATAAATGTTGGATTCACTGCAATTGCAATTATGTGATATTCAAGGTCGCTTGTTTGAACTCTCTCTGACAAGAGGTTATGAAAGCGAGAGTTTTATTTTGCTTTATATGAAATCTAAAACAGCGGCAGATTACGGGCTTAAATACAACCGCTTGCAATGGGCAGGTGAAGAATATTTGCTCGATGAGTTGGTAGACGAGTTAAAAGAGAAACTTACAAGAGGAGACCAATACTCAAAAGACGAGATGTTTTGGATAGGATACACCTACAGTTATTGGCATTTTTTGACCAGTGAGAGTAGCAAGAAAATTGTCCAGCAAGCCTCGCCTAAGACTATGAAAAGAGCGTATGCGGGCATGCACACAATAGATATGCAACTTGCTATCGAGGATTTGCGAGAGTTAGCAAAATAGTTGAATTGAGGCAAATAAAATGAGAGCTAGGGTTCTCTAGTTTACGACAGTTAGATAAAACTCATAACACAATTTCGAAATCAAATACCATTATGAACTATGTACTGGAGTTTTATCGCCGTTCTTTCTTTATAATTTCAGCTACAGGTCTAAGTAAGAGTAGTTGGAATATATCAATGCTTAGCTTTTGAGATTAATCATGCGAGAAATATGAGGTAAATATTGATAGCATAAAAGGCAAGTTAGAACTGTTTACATAAATGCCAACTAAGAGATTCGAATCTACTCTCATCTTGGACTAGAACAACTGAGTTTCCTGTAGTTGACTTTAATTAGACAAAATTAGCAAGCTTCAAGCAGTGCAATATTATACTATGAGTAGATGTTAGTTTGACAACGCGGTGATATCTAAAAATACAAACAAAGAACAAATAGAGAGGTGCTCACAACACAGTTTGTCGAATGCGTATTGATTTTTGCAACAAAAAATGATACAATTACAGTCAAAATCGATTTGCTTTTTATGGAGGACAACTTTGAATAACCGCATAACAGCCACCGCCGAAATACGTGAATACTTGACGAAAGCAGACTCGATAATAGGCGCAGTTATTGAGAAATACGGTGTACGAGATTTCGAATTATCCACGGATTATTTTGATGCCTTGCTTCAAAACATTGTAGGACAACAGTTATCAGGCAAGGCAGCAGATACGATATATAACCGCTTCATAACACTAATTGACGGCAAATTAATACCCAGGAAAGTGCTTGCATTGGACGATGAGAAATTGCGCGGTGCTGGAATTTCGCGGAATAAAGCCACATACATAAAGAATATAGCGCGCGCCGTAGTTGATGGTGATTTGACACTTGATAAATTTGCTGATATGACCGATGCGACTATTATAGCCCAATTAACGGCTATAAAAGGCATAGGTCAGTGGACGGCGGAGATGTTTCTAATATTTTCGCTTGGGCGGCTCGATGTGTTTTCAAAGGGCGATGGTGGCTTGGCCCGAGCAATAAATAATCTCTACGGTAATGGTGCCGAGATTCTAGCAAAAGAGCGTTTGACTATAACTGAGGCATGGAAACCCTATCGAAGCATAGCTAGCCTTTATCTTTGGGCGAGCTTAGATAACGGATGATCAAGTGATGGAGAAGAATCTCTAATAATGATGACAGAAATATCAGATAAAAAAGGCATCTCAAGAGAGTTGTCCGAAATAATTAACAAAGATGCAATCAATCGATATCAAAGCAACACCCAACGCTAAGCACACAAAGTTTATGTAACATAAGAGAAGTTATAAGGGACACGGTTACACCCCGACAGTGTGCGACAAATCAAGAGAGGCACTGATAGAATTTCGTATATGGTGTTTGGAATTCTCAGATGTAGCGTTATGATCGACAAAGCCGCAATAAGAGAATAAAACGGTAACTATATAACAGAGGATTAATTCGTGCCAACAAAAACCTTAACTGCTCTATTGCGATGGGTTTATCCACGGTGGCATCATCGATATTGCAAGAGCCAACTGACATATCCGTGAGACTGTAAAGCATTCGTTTATTTAATTAGTCTACATCGGGTTTTAAGAGTGCTAATTTCAGAAAATATAACAAGATCCTTGAACCGCACAAATGTGCGTAGAATTGGAAACTACGATTCTTTGTATCAATTAACAGCGAAATGCTCATTTAATGGATGACCTCTGAGAGCATTAAATTTCTCGCCTGTAGCGAGTATCAAACCAATGACATATATTTTTACAATTGTCACCGCAAGACTCTATAGTAACGGCGAGAAATGCCTTGCTAAGTCTATTTGTGTACAAGACTAGTGCTTTGAATGAGAAAGTGCGTGTGGGAAGAGAGGAACTGTCGGATTCAAAAATTGTCGGAATATCATGCGCTAGAGACCAAAATGCGAATGCGTTCTAGCATCATTTGTCCGCTTAATTTCATCTTGCGTGAGAAGTACCCCTCATATGTCGAAGAGCAACTAGAAAATCGCACCGAGAACGCTTTGGGGCTTGCGTATCGCTATTGATTTTGATCCGCGTGCGTCAATTTCTAAGTCGATAAAACTGACAGAACTGTAGAATTGTTTTGCTGGTAAGAAGTGCAGATTGCAGGAGGCGATCTATGATTTATTATACGGCCGACCTACACTTAGGTCACAAAAACATAATAAAACTTGTCAGCAGACCTTTCTCGTCCGTTGAAGAAATGGATGCGGTGCTGATAGAGAATTGGAATGCGGTTGTCGCAAAGGATGACACCGTTTATCTTGTCGGTGATTTTTCGTTTTGCTCGGCGCGTTCGGTCAAACCTGTTCTAAAAGTGCTGAATGGTGCAAAGCATCTTATTATGAGAAACCACGATAAAACTTGGATGAAAAATGTCAGAGCGGAAGAGTTTTTTGCATCGGTTTCATCGCTACTTGAAATCGATGATGGCGACACGCATATAACGTTGTGTCATTATCCGATGCTTTCTTGGAACAGGGTAGCGCATGGTGCGATACATATACATGGACATATCCATAATAATACACAAGGCGCATCATTTGGCATTCTTGAAAACATGAGCGCCTACAACGCTGGAGTTGATGTCAACGGTTTTAAACCAGTTACGCTTGAACAATTGATAACTAACAAGGCGATGTTCTATTCGCAGGTCAGAGAAAACGGGCAGATGTAGAAACTATATTTTAAGCTAGCAAATAAGGTTAGTCTTGACGTTGCAACAAGTTGCGAGCGAAATCAATATGAACTAGCATTAAAGGGATGAGAGGATCCAGAAGATTGCCGCATCTTTTGGGCTTGCAAGTAGAGTTTTACAACTATGTTGACAAAAGAATTATACGATGAGTTCATATTTGATGAATGTTATAAAAATTATGCTGTGAACATAAAAAACAGATTCAACCATAAAAAGCATATTGTGATTAAAACACTTGCAAAAACAAAATGGCAAGATGTTAAAATATAGTACCAGTTCTCAGTCGTTCGCACCAGCAAAACGATACACAAATTCATTGCTTTTTGATTCCTGGGATGATTAGAAGTTGGACTGAAATTTGCAAACTAGTTTTGTTATATGACTTGCGAGTGTCCATCTTGAGGACTGGTTTATTATTGAAAAGGGTTAAATATTACTTGCACATGCTACTTATTTTACCTGCTCGACTCTTTATTATGGATTTTAGAGCGTTTATGCGATCTCTCAGCAGATTGAGCAAATTTTGTTTTCGCTCAAGAGAGATATTTGTGTCAGGAATTGAAGATAGCAGGTCTGCAAAGTCTTCCTCGATGCCGTCAAGTTTTTTTAAATCTAACCACGAGAAGTCTTTGACTAATTTAATTTGCTCGGAGTGCGTTTTCGCAAAAGACCTGCATTTTTCTATTTCCTCCTCATATATAACAGCATTCAAATATCCAAATGAAGATCCACAATCAAATATGGGTGCAGCACTTAACCATTGCAATGTTTCTGCGTTGCGGATAAGTCCAAAATTATTAAAATGCCTGTCTTGATTTGATATAATGAAATCTAATGTAATCATTTTCTCTAAAGATGCGCGAATATCCTTTATTCCCAATCTTTCCACGCAATTGATATAATGTTCATATAGAGATATATTGTCGGGCTTTTTATAGGCAGTTAGAATTTGACTTGCACTAACTAAGTCAGTATCAGATTTAATAAAATCTGGACAACAGCTGTAAAATTTATTTCCCAGTTTTATAATTTGATATGGTGTATTTGGAATTTTAAGTTTATCGCATATTTTAGAGGCGATGGCTTCATTAATGACTTCTTGGAATGTTATAGAATTCCCTTCTTTTAATAAATATCTGATTCCATCGCATATTTTCCAAGCTTTTCTTAATTGCCCTTCTGCTGAATTGCTAGGAGACATTAGGTTTAAACGACTTGGATCATTTATTCCTCTCTCTTGTCCTAGCAGTATTTTACCGACATCATCGGAAAACGCATTATCGAAAAAATTAATGGACTCCCATTTAAGATTCTGGTTTTTGGGACATATCCAATATTGATCTGATAGACTTAACCCATACCCTTTTTTTAATAGTACTTGTGGCGTTGAAATGTCTATTGTGTAGAGCGCGTCCCTTATACCTTGGCGAGTTAATGGTATAGCTCTAGTATACCACCATATTTTTAATATTCGGGTGCTTATGGTGTCACCCATGATGGAGCAAAATGGCGCATGTACAAGATTATAAACCCGATGAACGCTGTTAATATGACCAATGACTTCATCTATTTCAATATCTGCTACTGAAACGTTTTTATGCATTAAAGTATATAGCATTCATGTACTCCATCATGATTTATGAGTAATCGATGCTATTATATCAAACAAGCATCCAGCAGTCAAATTAAAGCACTATCGTAAGCGAGTTCCCGCCGAATAAGTAAATTTGAAATGTCAGTATGATTGTGTTTTTGTAAGGCTGGTGTAAACAAAATGCCTTAAGCTTTTTGCTTTTCTAATAACTATAAAATTAAAGCATGACAATATTTTACGATTACCAGTATATGTTCTAAAAACATTTAATAATTCAAATTTTTTGAGACAGTATTGCAAAACCGCTATAGGGATCAGTTTGAAAATTCGGTTTTGGGCATTCTGCGGTTTGTATTCTTTTAAAAATTGTGTCCTGTTTGCTTTGTGCGGATTGCTATGCATTCCTGATATTTTGATTAACAAGTTGCGGTAGATGGTTTTAAAAAACGAAAAGCTGATTGATGACATTTAATCATTTGAGAGTTTTTAATAAGCAAGTCAAATATAACTAATGGAATGTTTCAAACAAGAGAAGGAATTTGATGTGCGAATCTACTATGGTTAAATGTTGGAGACTAATATCATATGATGTTGTTTTTAAATAAATTTGCAATCAATCACTTGGCAAAGCAAAAAGTTGAAATAGAAGGAGTATAAGTAGCATAATTTTGTTGACTAAATTGGATTTATGAGCTATCATATATACAGGAATGCCTAATTTGAGGATTATTTTTATCATTCAAAACAGTTGCATACCCCATTTTGTTTAGCAGGATCGTTGTTTTAGTATGGATTTAAGCTGTTGTAAAGGTGAATGCGGATGATTAACAAAAGCAAAACAATGTGCAATTCTACTGTTGAGTTAAGCAACATTGTGGATTTAGATGTAGGCAAGAATGCTCTTCAAGAAATCCTTAATGCACATTTTCAATCACTATACGGGTATAGTAATATCGCTATAGTCTGGAGTATGGCGCAGGGTAGAATGTTCCTTTTCTTGAATGATAATGCTATAAATACACCAGAAGAGTTGTGGGACTTCATGTTTACGATCTTTTCTCCAAAATACGTGATGAAATATCCGCATATTTGGAAAGTGTTACATGACTTTCCTAGTACAGCAATTGGCATTATAATTAATCTAGCTAGGCAGTTTGATGGGGTCCTTACAAGAGACCAGGTTGTCGAGTATTTTGCAAAGATCAATCAAACTGAACCCGATAATGCAACTATTATTTCGAAAGGCACATTTGTTTTATACGATGATAATCAGTACGTACTAACTGAGGCACTCAATTTGTCCGATGATCGAATAGAAGCTATAAAAATGGCATTAGATAAGATTTTAAAGGACGAAGAAGTAGAGTACATAGTGCTTCGAGATCTTTCTGTTGAATGGTTTGCTATTTACTTGCCACCACTCAATAGCGATATCAAATGGACACCTCTATTATTACAAGAAATGATACGCTTGAGTCCTAATGTAGGGTATAGAGTAATTTTTACTGGTTTAAAAAACCAGGCTTTAGACACTGTTGGTGTTGCTCTAGTTCCATCCAATTCGGAAATCGTTGTTTTTGCTGATATAGTACATCGCTATTGTTTTGAAAACAAAATGTTAGGGAAGAAATTAACCGCTGAAAAGCTTAGGACTATTATCCGTGATGCTAAAATGATACACGGCAAAGAGTTGATATACAATTTGCATAAAGTATTAAATGATTACAGATTTGCTTTTACTGATCAAAACAGAGTTGTTAAGATATTGGAGAAAAGGTAAAAATGTATGATTACCAGTGGACTAATAAAAACGGGATATATAGACTCATTCCTCAAAACAAACTTAGACTGGAAATAAGACCAGTTTTTAAAGAGGAATTAGATTATTTTGAATTCAATGCTTATTGGAAATACCCAGATACCACCGCACCGCTTCTTTGGGCAGAAGGAATCAAAAAATATATTTTAAATGGAGTAGAAGTTGCAAGAGCTAAAGATGGCAGTATTTATAAAAAGCCTGTTATAGACTTTAAACAAAAATCACTTTCACTCGATGCTATTGATATAAGGCAACTTTGGGACGAGAACGAGCGATTAATGTGTGGGCTTGAAGATGTAGCCATCACTTATATACGTAGCATACACGATGAATATTTAACTAAGGGATTTAAGTTCGTTCTCGCGTTTTCAGGTGGAAAAGATAGTTTAGTGTTGCTTGATCTTGTAGCTAAAGCTCTGCGCCCCGATGAATTTGTCGTTATTTTTAGTAATACTGGAATGGAGTTAAATGTCACACTTGAAGCTGTTGAAAGAGCAAAAACACGCTACAGCAAATTACGTTTCTTCGAAGCATCAAGTCATTTGACACCAGATCAAACGTGGGAGAGATTTGGTCCACCAGGACGACGTAACCGCTGGTGTTGCGCTGTCCACAAATCAGTCCCTACTATTCTCGCCTTGAGGAGTAGCGACATTACAGGCGACTACAATGCGAAAGCTGTTGTATTTGACGGAGTTAGGAAAGCCGAGAGTTCTGCACGGTCTACCTACGAGTTAGTTAGTGAAGGTGTTAAAAACATAAACCAAGTTAATTGTAGTCCAATATTAGATTGGGAGACTGCAGAAATATATTTGTACTTGCTTAAAAACGAAATTCTGTTTAATGATGCATACAGGTTAGGGTTGTTCCGTGTTGGGTGCAAGGTGTGTCCTTTAGCATCGGCATGGTGGGAGAGTATCACAAATGACAAGTATCCCAATGAAATAGCACCGCTATTAAAAAGAGTAGAAAGTTATGCAAAAAACGCAAAACCAGAAAAAGAGCAAAGAAAATATATAAATTCTGGTGGATGGAAAGGCCGGTTAGGTGGACGTGAATTAGATAACGGTGGCAATAGGATAACCGAAGAAATTGAAAACGATAGACTAATATTTCGATTTGCTTTTCAATCTAATTCTTGGATAAATGTAGCAAAGCTGCTAGGTGAGATTGTTGAGAAAAGCGACAACAAATATACGCAGTTAATAAATCATCAGTCATTTACTTTTACGGTAGATGAAAAGCATGTAATATATGATAGATATTCAGCTATGGATAGATCTGTAATCAGTGATCTTAGAGGTATTGCACACAAGGTCGCGTATTGTGCAGGTTGTAAAGCCTGTGTAGTACAATGCCCAACTGGCGCGTTTGAAATCACAGAAGATCAAAAAATACTCATCCGCGAAGAGTTATGCATTCATTGTGTAAACTGTATAAAATTTACTGTAACTAAAGGTTGCTTAGTTGCAAAATCGATATGTACGACAGGAGGTTGTGGAATGGATTTGAAAGGGATGAACAGGTATCAGCATTTCGGATTCAGAAAGCAGTGGTTAGAACACTTTTTTGAATATGGGACTGCGTGTTTTGAAAAGGGACAACTCGGCACCAGACAATACGATGCACTAAAAATATGGTTAAGGGAAGCCGAGCTAATCATGCCATATGGTAAAGGTGAGAGATCAG
>JAITLB010000154.1 GCA_031278175.1 Christensenellaceae bacterium | reverse complement strand
ATCTAAAATGATTACGATTGAGATTGATCGTGACTTTGACCTAGTTGATTAGTAGAATGAATATAGCAATAAACCAACGTTTTAACTTAATTCAAAATGCGCTTGACTAGAATAATAGGGTGTCTTCTAAAGACACTCTCTACTGCGCTTATCTAACATTTTTGCGTGGTACGTTCGGTTAGCATGGCTGACCATTTCAATACTTTTGGGTTGAGTAGTGTCATAGATCTAAGTTGACATTAATTGTGTCAACTAAAGTAACAGTTTCATTAATTAATGGGTTTACAGTTTACTACCACAAACGTTTTTGAGAGATTTAATCAATGCATAGTGACTAATTGTTACCATAATTTAGACCAAAAATTAATTCTAATTATATAAATCTCGCGATAAATTGCGCACAACTTAATAAGCGTTCTAGATAATATTAACTGTGACACCCATTGATTTTTTGTATGCGCATTTTCCTATTTTAATTGCTATTACTATGAATTTTGTTAATTAAGCACTATGCATATTAAATATATTTGACTTTAGACCGATATTTGAAATATAATAATACAAGTAAAGTAATAAAAAGCGCGTTAGTTATATGCTTGCAGAGTTGTGTGATTATTACATTGCGTTGTTTGTTTATCTTTACTAAAATGTTTAGATCGTGATTCTACAAGTAGATAATCCTTTTAGAGGTTTTACTATATTGCTTTAAATGTACAACCGTGTTGAATTCTAGAACACATGTTTTGGTGTCTAGTTAGGTGGCAGGTTCATTTTTTTGTAATGTAAAAAGAGCTGAATTAGAATACTATGTTAGTCTAGAGTTTATTTTACTTGTATGATTTAATGCTGTTAAAAACTGTTGCTACTCATAATTGTATAGTGTGATAAATTGGATTTAATCACGCAAGTTTTCCAATAGACTTATGTCAATTGGATAAGGTGCTAATTAAAAGTGGATGTCAGATATTGACAGTTGTTGACACCCAGTTATGATGTGTCAATGGGGTAGCCATAAATGAAGTATGATGTAAAGCACATCCCAGAAGAATATCTTTTAGATGTTTATGTAGAAGCAAGTGTTGATGAAACTAACGCGTTTATCAAAGAAATTTATGATAAGACTAAGCATGAAGTGCTTGTTCCTGGATTTAGACCTGGAATGGCACCAAGGAAGCAATTCATTAAAGCATATGGTGAAAAGGATTTTTTACAATGCATTGCAGAAAAACATGTCATGCTTATGTGTATAGAACATCTAGACGCTGATGAATATAGAAATTTGATACTAGGATCTACAGAGTTTACCACACCATCAATTCGCGATGCAAGATTCACTGACGCAGGAGAATTTACGTGCCACGTAATAATTCACATTCATACTCCAATTGACTTAGATAATTTGCTAAGAAATATTGATATCGATGAGGCTTCTATAACATACAAATCGGTAGAAGAGTTAACTGATGATTCATTGTCTGATAAGGCAGAACACCATCGCAATTTAAGAAAACCTATTCAGACAAAACTTGTAACTGAAGACAGTATAGTATCTTTGTCCGTGCTGCTATACACACCTAATGGGGCACTGCTTTCAGGTTTTGAGAAAATCGATATTGAAATGTCTTATAGCATGTCGAACAAAAAGGAGATCTTCCCTGATTTACATCAGTTATTGATAGGAAAAGATGTAAATGATTCATTTAAGACTTATGTAAAATTGACTCCAGAAATGGTAGTGTATTTACGCGAAAACAAGTATTACATTTTTACTGCGTATGCTATTGGTACTGAATTTCCGATATCTGTAACTATCAAGAAAATTTTAGGTTTTAAGCATCATAAAATAGACGATGTTTTTGCTAGGCAGTTCACTGAGTTTAACACTATTGACGAGTTAAGAAATAACATCTATAAACTGATGTATATATCAACAAAGATGAATAGGCATAATGAATTATATGCTCATATCAGATCTGCCATGTTGCAGCAGCTATTACAATCGAGCAAATTTACACCATATATCCTAGATAAAGCGGTTGAGCATTATTATAAGGATGTTAGCATATTGTCCTCATATTGCATGCTTAACCCGAATCAGATAGAATATTTAGATCCCATTGAGGCTCTAAGTGAAGGTAAATACCAAAGTGTGCAAACACTTATATTAGATCTGCTACTTGATATGCAATTGGATCGCGACTATAGTTTTGATGCACTTATGGAAATAGAATTGACTTTTAATATCCTAAATTGGGTTCTAGAAAAACGCTTTTGGGTAGCAAATTCTCAAACATTAATTAGTGAGGTCGATGAACTTGTCGACAAAGTTCTAAATGCGGCTTATGATATTAACGTCATGATTGATGACGGTGACCCACTAGATCCTGATTATAGTCAAATAGGTTTGTCATATGCTGTGGATGTCAAACACCTAGTGTGGAAGTTTGCGCTTGCACACAACCAAACCTCATTTTGGCCTGAGATGCAAACTGATGAAACATATCTAGCGCGATCACGTATTCGCAGATTAATTTATCGAAAAAACAAGATTGATAGTCAAAAACTGTCAAATAAAGTCTAAAAATAATAATACACAGATGGAGTAAAAAAATTAATGGAATTTGAAATTAAACATATACCAGATCAATGTAGTGTCGTAGTTAGTGCAAAAGTTAGCGCTAGCCAAATGAATGAGTATAGCGATAAGATTTACAAAAAGCGTTGTTCTTCG
>JAITLB010000105.1 GCA_031278175.1 Christensenellaceae bacterium | reverse complement strand
TAAATTTATCAGATGCACTATTTAAATGATAAATTTATATTGAGCTTCATATTTATGTTACAAATTTTAAGTTTAATTGAATTGTATTATAACAAATGGATATATTGATAATATTGATCATGCCATCATGTCTTACTGCAAATTGTCTTAATTGTATTGTTTGTAAATAACACTTTGGATATTTGCTTTGCTATCTAAATATACTGAACAATTAACTTGAAACTCTCTATCACTTTCTATCCTTGGATCACATTTTTATGATTATTAATTAATCTTATATCATTTAGTATAAGAATGAGCAAATTACTGCATATCACTATATAATATGCAAGAAAAGCTTTAATTGATGGCATATTTATGATCATACCTATTTGATATGATATAAAATCGTTTTAACTTGCTTAAGCGCCTGAATTTGTAATCCATTCTAAATTTTAATCGGAGAAATCATTAATGCCGTTTTAACATCGATTATTCAGCGTGATATTAGAGTGCACTGAATATTATGCCAAAATATAATTGCTTTAGCGCATATGATATACCTACGATACTCGCAATTATTCATTCAAAAATATAATCGCTTAATTTAGTGTCACCAGATGTCGCGTTATCAAATCTAAATAACAGCGCTATTTCACCAAAGCAAATTAATCATATATCAATTTAAATTTTAAAAACTCATATACACTTCCAGCACTGCCATAAATGTCGTGTTTTTTTTGACTACATTAAATATGAATAAAACTTCCAGATTAAGAAAATTAAACACTAATTACACGCTATCATCGCTTTGCTCTATCCATACCTCAAATTCTATTTTAAATTTGCAAAATTCAATTTTGTCTCTATTTTGCCTTTAGCATTTGAAAGCATTCTACTGTCACACACCTTTTGCCGTAATATAGATCCCACTAACGCCCCGTAGTTAAGAAAAACGCAATTTAATTATCTAAGTAACCTAAAATTACACGAATTTTATTATTAGTTGACAAAATTAACTTTAAATTTGATCCACAGACACTGTTTTGGGGTTTAGATAGAGATTATATTGAAAAAACTTAAGAAAATTCGGATCATCGCATCGTTCCGTCTCACTATCAATAAAACACAGTAAACATGCGTTATGGTATTCTTATTTGTAATTTAAAGATACTTATAGTACTTTAAACTCAGAATTTAGAACACTTCCAGTATTACTTTTGTGCCTTGCGTAGAAATTAAGCCGGCATTCGATAATTTTAGACTAAAGTTTGCGAATCTGCTTTAAATTTCATTAACTCAATGCTGCAAAATATGTAGTCTTGAGTATTAATTTAGTTAAAATCTATCACTACTCTATATAATTCTTTTTTCTCCAAAGATTCTTATCTAGAGAAAAATTCAAATTGGAATAAAAATAACTCATGTTTCTAATTTAAATCAATATCTATGCTTGCTCCAACTAGTAAATTGACTAAACTTCTACCTTAAATGACCGAATTAATAGATGTTTAATCAAATGATCATCAAAAATTAATGTCCAGTAAATGATATTATCAGAGCAGAAATCAATAAAAGGACAGATTCTATCGTTAAGTTAAATTAGTGGTAGAATCTATTTGAGTAGCAAAGTACAGAGAAAATAGTCTTGATTATAAATCTCACAGAAAAGATCCCGCTACTATTCATGCGTAATAAGAAAAGCTATATTTTAATGCGACAAGATTTAGCACACACTGAAGTCTTACACTGCTCTTGGCATAATGTTATCTACTTAATATTTTAAATTCATTCATCAGTGTTTAGCATATATAAAACAAAAAAGCTGAATATTCACTAAATATTATTTGAGCAATAAATAATTGCAAATAATTTACTAACTACTCAATATCACAAATATAGCCCAATTATTTAACAAATTCCCCGATAGTAGCATTTATAGTATTCTAATTTAATAATAATTTGTACTTTATGGTATTATTTTTCATGTTTTCCCTCACTTATTAAGAGACAATTTAGTGATACAATATAAAATTCCACCCTTTAATATCATAAATTTGAAATTTACACACTTTAGGCAATTAATATGTTTTCATTTCAGTAAGTGGTCAAACACAGCTTTTCCAGCCACTTGTCTGCATTACTCACTAGTTAGAGTATTAAGGATTAGAATTAGATTAAATTTAATATCTTCTAGTATATCTTAGACTATGTTTAATACGAGCATGTTATTCTCTACTGACTCTTTGTAAGCATTAATACATGCCACCACTTCATTTCTAAATTAATACTTCTTCCTTATTGTCGCATATATTGTTAGACAATTCTAATACCACAAGTACTTGTTTTGTATATTCAATTCTTTCTAAGTTAACTTGTAATTGTGCATCATCTAGTTCTTGCTCGATTAATATTGTCTTTTTACTAACCTCAATATAATTTAATTACCATTCAAATGCTTTACTTTGTTATTCTCTTGCTCTTAGTGTCGCTAACTCTAAATATTTAATCTAATCATATAGGCAGTGATTTAGTCATGCTAAGTAAAGCATTAATTTTCAAACCCTTAATTACAATAGCAACTAGCAATTTTAAAGAGCACCATAGTGTATTCCATCTAAAACTATGTTAACACTTAAAGCGATGGTAAGATCGCTTTAAATTGCATTCAGTTTAATTTAGCAAGAATTTATGTAGTATTAAGAGCAATTTAATATAATACTAAGCCCAGTGTATGTATAATACTAATTGCTTTGTTTAATAGAAAAATTAATTATATAAAATCGTTAAATGCATGTTGACAATTTGGGAGTTTTATGATAAAATTACAAGGACCTATATAGTTTGTTATAGCAATATAGTGCAAATCTAAAATGATTGTTAACTATTGCTTTAACTAAGTCTGTGCTCTTATAAAGCAAGATATTATATAGTTATCAAGTACCTAGTCTTATCAGTATACTTATAATAACTCATTAATTACTATTATAAGCAAAAGCTGTATTACAACACACAAACTCAAGTCTATAATAGAAAGAGGATTAATATGAAGAGCAGGATAACAACATTACTTGTTGTGTCGTTGATGTCATCAATGTTATTACTTAGCGCTTGCGCTGGTATGAATTATTGGTATCATTTTGAAGTGGAAGATATTAAATCGGTAACAGTGCGCGAAACAAATGTTGACCCAGCTGTTGAAGTTGTAATGAAGAAAACGAAATTTGAAGTGGCTTTCGATGAATTGAAAACTTTTGATTATAAATCTTATACTGGCAATCCTAAATCCACTTCAACTTCTGAAATTGTAATAGTACTTAATAACGATGATACTTATATATTTACTGCATACTATATAGTAAAAAATGGTAAGACTCTTAAATATTCGTGCAATGAGGAAAAATATACTGAATTCATTCTCATGTGGTGTGGTTAAATATTATACTAGACGGCTCAATAGCAACATGTCGTAGATTAGCAACATCACCAAGCAGAATTAGTATTTAGTCTTTCTAAATTTGCTACTATAATAATGTTTAATACATGTTGTGCAAAGTTTTAAAAGAACTATCTTTTGAGCAACTAAAATATAATTTATATCTTTGTTTGTCTTTGTTGCATGGAGATTGTAATTAAACATATCTTTAATTATATCACGATCTCCGTCAAATAAATTTTCAAATTTATAAGGTCAGCTCGTAATATGTCTTAATTACTTAAAACGGTTTCAACTTTGATGCACACAAATGCCAGAGCTACAATCCTTAGCATGATTCCGGAATGCATTTACTCGTCAAATTGCAGATCTCAACACTTCAAGTTTAAATCGTTTGGCTTGAATTTGTTTTGCTATTTAATATATTACTCAATTCATGCAAACTGCAACTGTGATAGTTGATTTGGTCTATTATATCTTTATTCTAGTCTTTTATGATCGGAATTCCTAGTGCCTGCAAATAATCATTTTGTTTTTTGGATGCACTCATATATTTATTTTTTCCTGTTTTGCTACATTTACCTTTTATCATAGCAATTTCATCGAGTGCGTCTTCAAATGTTTCTTTCCTTGGCAAATTTGCTTTCTTAAATCGATCTCTTAATTCTGTTCGCATAATAAATGCTACAAACATACATAATAACTTGCCTCTAAATGTTTCATCTTTGTGCGCTCTTAATGCAGGAAAATGCATTTTGTTTTTAAGCATAGAAAAAGTCTCTTCAATCTTATCTTTAGAACTGTAAATATCTAAAACCTCTTTTGCTGTTAAGTTTTTTTCACTTGATAGTATAAGAAAATAACCAAAGTATTTAGACTCTTCAGCGATTACTTTAGAATTTTTTTGATATCCATTATCTGTCTTAATATAATATTTGTTGATTAGCTTTTGTAATTTTTTATTGGGATTTACATCTAATAAATGCATCTTTATTTCAGCAAGTTTGTCTTGGAACGCATTATGTTCACTTGCATGTCTGTCCACTGAGTAGTATATATTAAGCTTGAGCGTTTCGGTATGCTGTGCAATCGCATTATCATCGGTTCTGGATTTGCATGTAATGGGATAATCGAATTGCAAATATTGCGTGTGTGTATCTATGTCATATCCGCTACACTCGTCAAATCTTATATCTCTTGTATACTTTGCAATTAGTCTAGTTAGTGCATTTGTGGACGGCTTCAAGCCTATTAGAAAGTCAAATCCTTCTGCTACTAGTGCCTCAATATTAGATTCGGAGTAGAATCCATTATCTAGGCAGAGTCTTAATTTTTCTATGCCGTGGTTTGCGGTTTTACTCACTATTTGTTTTATTAGATCTATGTCTATATTACCTGGAAATTCTTCGTAGCACACTGGATAATTTGTCGTTGAATCTAGAACCATCGCGAGGTTGATTTGAGGCAATGCTATTTCATCTTTGTCCTTTCCCAATTTGCCTAGTACTATGTCATCTGAATCAGTAGATATTAAAGTGGTGTCAATAAACAAGCTTACATTTTTTACACTCTTAAAACGCGCAACAAAAAACGCATCTGTATCTATTCTGGATAAGGTTACAAACAACTCGGAAATACTCTGCGAACTCAAACCATTACAATTCTCTATGAAGTTTCTGCTAATCCAATCCTCAAAATTTATAGTGTCTGTCACGCAAGCAAATGCATAATATGATGCTACGGCAATTATATTTGAGTAATCAGCCTCAGACATTAGTTTTAAATCATCTACTAAATTTGTAACTTTTAGTATATGCGAAACAAGATAATTTGCACCAAAATATATTGGTGCTATTTCGATTTGCTCTTGTCTATGCCATGGTCGATTTTTAACAAGTTCGCCTGTTTCTTTATCAATATGACCAATAACTTTTCTGCTTCGATATCTCATGCGACCTGCACTGCTATCATAATAAGCTATGCCTTCATATACGTAAACAGTACCAGTTTTGGGATCTGTTTGATTTGTGTAATACACTTTATCCATAATAAATTCCTTAATTAAAGACTACGCAAAAATTATACTATTACATATAATAAATTTGCAAGTAAAATTTGAACATATTAGAACTTTTTTGCATCTGGCTCTATAGAAGTTTTTATTAAATCTTCTAAATCTTTCAAATATCAACCCAATCAATTCATAGTTAGTCTCAATAAATTAGGATATAACCATTCAAAAAAAACTATAGTTAAGTTAGTTAAAGTTTTAAAAGCTTTATGAATCCTATAACTGGTCTTTTATGATTGGAATTCCTAGTGCCTGTAAATATTCATTTTGTGTTTCCGATGCAATCATATGTTTATTTTTTCCCTTTTTGCTACTTTTTCCTGTAATCATAGCAATTTCATTGAGTACATTTTCTAATGTTTCCTTTCTTCTTGGTGAATATGCTTTTTTTGAACTAGTTTCTAATTCTGTTTGATCCACTAGTATGTTTGCTTTTCTAAATCGAGTTTTTATCTCCGCTTGTATAATAAGTGCTAGGAAACTACATAACAATTTACCTCTGAGCATTTCTGCATTTTTCTCTCCAGGTGTGGGAAAATCTAGTTCATTAACTAAAGAAAAAGCTTTTTCTATTTCCTCTTTTGACCCGTAAATATCTAAAGCCTCTTTTGCAGTTAATTTTTGACTTGAAAGTACAAGGAAAAAACCATTATATTGCATCGCTGTAGCGATGGCTTTATACTTTCTTTCATAACCATTATCCGTCTTGATATAATATTTTTCGATTAACTTTTGTAATCTTATATCAGGATTTACATCAAGTAAATGTTTGCTCAATTCAACTAAACTATTTGAGAACTCGATAGATTCACTTGCATATCTATCAACTGAATAGTACATATTAGCTTTTAGATTTACAGTTTCTGTCGGTGTCACATTGTCTACAGTCTTAGAGTTGAGTTTAATGGGATAATCAACTTGTAAACTGTGGGTGTGTGCGTCTGGGTGAAACTCGCTAGACAAGCCCCATACAATATTTTTTATATACTCTTGTATTAGATTCCCTGCGACATTATTCGTAGACGGCTTTAACCCTATTAAGAAGTCAAAAGATTCTGATAATAATGCGTGAGTATTAGATTCGGTGTAAAATTCTTCATCTAGACAGAGGGTTAATATCTTAATCTTGTAATTTGCAGTTTCAGACACTATATGTTTTATTAGATCTACGTCTCTATTACCTGTAAGTTCTTGATACCACACGGGCCATTGTGTCTTAGAATCTAAAATCATCGCAAGACCAGTTTGAGGTGCGGGATCTTTATCTTTGCCCTTCGCCCATTCTATTAGTTCTCTGCCATCTAAGTTGGTAGAAATTGAGGTGCTACCTAATAGTAAGCGTACATTTTTTACTTTCTTAAATCGTTTAGTGAAAAATGCATCCAAGTTTATTTTGGATAAGCGGACAAACAACTCTGAAACACTATGTGAACTCAAGCCAGCACAGTTTTCCATGAAATTTACGTTCATCCACTTGTCAAAATTCATGGCACCTGTTGCTTTGCCGAACACAAAATATGAAACTACTGCTATTATGCTTGAATAATCATCAGCTGAAATTAGTTTTAAATCATCTAGTAGATTTGTGGCTTTCAGTATATGCGATACAACATGATAAGCACCAAAAAATGGTGGATCTATTTCGATTTCATCTTTTTTATGCCATGGACGATTTGCGACAAATTCGCCTGTAACATTATCAATATGTCCAATAAGTTTTCTACTAACATATTTTCTATAACGTGCAACTTTATCGTAATATGACACGGCTTCGTATACATATACAATACCAGTTTTTGAATCCTTTTGTTTTACGCGATGAGTTTTAAGCTTAGCAAGCCTTTCATTTATAACCATGTCATATATTATACAATGTCTACGCTTGAATAGCAAGTAATAAATGCTGAAAATTAAATATATTTTAAAAATGTTGGAATTTAAAGCATTTTTTATTGAAACAATGGCATTTATATTTGTTTAACCATAATTTAATATCTTTACATGGTTTCAAAGACTAGAATAAGTGGTAACGCCAAACCTATGGAACTATAAAAGAATCATCGCCAATTATTTCGCGATCATTGTCAATAACATTTGCTAAATTCATACAGTTTGAAAAAGCATGATCGCCGATCGATATAGAATTGTCGGACGCTTCAAATTCAAGAGTCTTAAGCCCAACACATCCCGCAAATGCCGTTGATGCTATGCGCGTTATACTCGCTGCTATTAGTACTCTGACTATGAAATAATTGCCATCAAAGTAAGCGGGTTCTTTATCAGCATAAATCTTACCGTCCATATATAATGGAATTTTAGAATAATCCGCTCTAGACAATACTAATATAGCGCTGACGGGTTTAGAAACTGAACTGCCTGATTTTGTTGTAATCTCGTATGTGTTAGGGAATTCAATTTCATCAATTAATCCTGTGTAACCCACTGCAGCAAATGACGCTAGTTGAGTTTCTATTTGATCTTCATTGCTAATAACTGCACCTTTATCATCTAGTGCCATAAAGACTATGTATCGCAACGAGTCATTACGATCTGGCACTTCAGGTGATGTGATTTGCTCGGTTGTCTCAGATGGTGCCCAAGCTGCTAGTGTGCTAGTAAAACTTAAAAGCCCAATACCACCCGTTAGCACAATTATTAATATAATATAAAAGCTCTTCTTAATCATAAACCATCACCTTTATATAATGAAAGTGCTAGTTCAATATTTACAGTAGTATTGTCTAAATCATAAGCGGTAAGTCCAGCTGGGTATATTAATGCAGCAACCACTGAAACTGGGACGCTGACTTGGGCTGGTATAAAGAGCCTATCATCGCATATTAACGTAAATGCGCCATTGGGTTCAATGTAATTAGTGCTAGCAATGGTGCCTACACTATTATCTAGAATGTATGCTGCTTTCCCGCTTAATGACACAAATGATTGATCATCACCTTTGACAAAATAACCCAGAAGTGAATCGTATTTAATAATTACACCACGTATTGAATACTCAGCTATAATATGTAATTCACCACTAGAAATTAAATTCCTTTTATTTGAACTGTCGGGTGCTATTGATGCACTAAACTCAGATTCAATAATACCGACTAATTGAGGATCTCCTGCATAGTATGTAAACGAAGAATTATACGTCACTTCGCCACGCGGCTTGACTATATAGTCCGCGTCTGCCCAATTATTTTTAGCAATTGCGTCAGTAGTAACCTCAGCGGGGTATAATGCACCTGTGATATTGCTTGCAACGGGCGCGTCAAATGTCAATACAACTATTCCTTTAGAAGGTATGAGATAGTTATACGTGAATTCATAGGTAGAACTAAACCATGAATAAGACACACCCATTATCCCTACGAAAATGGAAACCAAAAGGCATAATATTGATATTGTAACAACTACGATCCTGCCTTTCATTCTATCTACCCTGGTTGAACACTATAATTCAACTTGAAATAAAATTTAGCTCCTGAATACTTGATAGCGTTGAATTCAAAGGGATCATAATCGTATACCCCTTGTTTCCACTTCAAATATCTAGCTTCGCTAAGATATATTATTTTCATCATAAACACATTGTTTCCATTGTGTACGATATATTTAGCACCAGTTGACGCATTAGCTAGATCGCCATCAACATCAAGTTTGTACTCAACATCTTCAGCTACCAGTCTAAATGTAAAAAAGTTTAACGGCACATAAGATTCAGCTAAATAACTAGCGGTGACACCTACATCGTCAAATGAAGCCGCAAAATGCTCAATATTAATTTTAAGCTTGCAATCATGACCAGATGTGCTAGCATTTATATTTAATGAAATTTCGACCTCGTATGGAGCATCATCAGTGCCTAAAGCACCATTGCCAGTTTGACCATTGTATCCATCGCTCTCAACAAGCGAAGAACTCAACTGTGCCGTAAAAGCTTTAGATGCTTCTAAAACAGTAGGCGATACACCTAACTTTGAGCTTGTATAAAACCACGCTATCGAAGTCACAAGCGCTACCGATAATATCAAAGTAAATGCTACAGGTATCCATAATTTCTTTAAAGCTTCTCTTCTGATTGTCTCGCCTTTCATTATGCTACCTCCAAAGCCCGCGCGTTAACTACGATATCACTTACCCTACATGAGTAAAACAGTTCAGTGTAATCATTTGTGATACAGTATGAACTGATAGTATAATCGCAATCTTTGAGTATTTTTCTACAAATTAACATGTCTAATACACTGGTTAAAATCAAAAAATTAGTCATGAAAAATATACGCACTACCGTTGAATTCGGTGAACAAGAACTGGCGAAAGAAAACTCTCGCGAAATAAAATTTATCCCACTTGTTGATGAGTTTGTGATGTCACAAACACTTGAATGCGTCTTTTGCATTTAGACCTCACAACAATAGCGCTAATCACTTAAAATAGATATAATGTCGCTAATAGCCCTAGACCACCCGCAAACACCTAATGCGCAAACATTAAAAGAAAGCAGACAAAAATGTACCACTATAAAGCTATCTATACGATAGCCAAACACAAACGTTCATGCATTCGTTAAGAATACACAAAAGCTTTTTACACTCTCATGCACGCGCACGAGAAAACATAATTTGCATGCAACAATTATATAATTAAAGCACTCATATTATATATTTAAAATGTGTGTTTTGTCAATAGTAAACTTAAATTTTGGCAATTTATTTTCTAATTTACTAACTTGCAAGGTCAATTCCAGTTTAAAGCGTCAAACTTGAATGTGATTGCCTCTCATCGAATAATTTTTTGCCTATTTAACAAGATAAAAATATCCATATGTTAACCCCAAATTAGTATAAAAGCTAGTAATAGTAGAAGCGCCATTATGCTAGCAAAACATCTAAATTATAAAATTTCTCAAAATTACTGTCAAAATCTAGACCAACTAATAATTATATGTAGATATTTTATTCTGGTTTGTCTATTATTGGGCTTAGTGAATATTAACCACCATCTAATGACTTTATTATATAATTTCGCTCTTCATGACTAAGCCCATACATTTCAAATATTTCATCATCG
>JAITLB010000001.1 GCA_031278175.1 Christensenellaceae bacterium | reverse complement strand
AAAAAACAAATTAAAAAAAGAATACGACAATCAGAATTAACATAATCTAAAATACAATCAATGAGTATTTTAGAAACTAAACTAGCACTTACATTTTTATGCACATTTTTATGCACATTTTGCTTGCTTGTTATCTGTGCTAACTTTGAAATAGATTATACATTATTGCTTACTGACTTCAATTATATAAAGAGCGATATCAAATTATGTCTTACTCTGTAAATTTCTAAATAGAACGACATCACTCAAATTACTATTGAGCTTAAATGCAAGTCAATCCTAGCAATTAAGTAAGCTAATATAATAAAACACGCCAACCTAATACAAAATAAAACCTAGACGAAGCACTTCATTCTCAGTTCAATGTAGATAGCAATTTCAGACTTTGGGGTTTTTAAGACGCGGTGTGTAATCCTTATACTTACCATTTGAAAAATTTGCAATTAGGTTATCTGTCCAATACTCACAGTCAACTGCCGCAATGCTCATATTTTCATCACTCACTAGTATGGGGAACAATTCACCTGTCATTCTAAACAATGGCAACTGCCCGCGCGCAATTCGCAGAGTTGTAATATACACATCTCTGTTCTCAGTTATTACATATGGCACACCTAACATTGAAATCGTATCAGATTGTTTCATTAAATTATTAGTATCCACTAGTCTGTCTCCCGACTCGTTGGCTGGCAGTAGCATCTTATATATGTACTTAAATTCGTCTCGCAAAAAATTTGTTCCTTTGACTTGATTTAACCACTCTACAATCTTAGTGAATTCCAAAGGGTTCTTATCGTAATACGCATCCGTGCTATATATAACTGCAGCGGGCAGTACAGGCATCATTCTGTTGAGGAACGTGTCTTTGACAAAAAGACCATCTGAAGCCTCCAGCAACATAGCATAACATATCTTAGCATTTTCAAATAAACTTCTATCCAAACTCGGTTTCAAGCCCGTTAACATGGCAGCATAATTGCCATCTGTTAGATCATTTTTAGATTCGCTAGTATCGTTTTTGAAATTTTCACGGACTATTTTTATTTCCTGTTCATAATTTGTAATTGTGACATATGTGTATCCTAAGTACTTGTTGCGCCTTTTCCTTCTTTTTCTCAAACTATTCATTATAATTGAAAAAATTATTAAACCTGATATAGCGAATATGCCAAAACACACATATATTGCTATACTCATTCCTGAAAACGGAGTGTCTATATTAAGTCTGACATACGTATCATGATATGCCACAGTTAGACAAATACTTAATATCCCAAATATAAACATCAACATAATCGAGATAGCAATTAAGAACGCTGGTTTGGATTTTTCCTTGTTTTTTTTCATTTGACATCCTTACGCATTAGGTTTACTAATGCAATTATTTGAACCTTATTATCATGTTAGAACCGCTAAACTAGCACTACAACAACTCAGATAAAACCATATCATATGCAACTTTAAGTGCTATAGATATATTGCCTTTTTCTGAATTACTTGATTGCCCAACTAAGTACGCATGCAATGCATTTATAACTTAGTCATCATTATATGCATAATATTTTAAAGAGTACACTTAACTACCATAGTCTATTTTTAGTGTAATCCATGCAACATTTAGTCGTCATATTTGCTAACACATGTAAAAGTGTTTACAGTTGCAAGCAGATGACAAGTTAATACGCTCTGCACTCAAACCCATTAAGTTGTGTATAACAAATGCAAGTAAGCACTAAATATTATAGCCCAGGTATTAATACAAGCAATACTTAATCATCGGACAAATACGGCATGATGCACACCCTATTAAACATTTAAGAAATTAAACAATCTCTTGAATGCAAAACCTAGTAATTAATACCGCAAACATTTTACCTAACCAGTATATAACAAATTTACAATATTACCAACCCATAACACAGCATCATAGATTTTGATCTTGCTTAAACCGAAATTTCTTAGTGATTTCTGAATTGCCATCTAATAGCACTTTGTTTGCACTAATAAAATCTTTACTGATTCTAAGCATGTATCCCGCATAGTTGAATTAGACCGTTTGCTTAAAATCTAGACAGATTTAATGCAAACAATTCTATAATGATTTAGGTTTGTACAACTACATGGTAATAGTGCTTCTATGAAATCGAATATTAGGTGATCCGCGTTTAAATATTATCCACTCACACAAAATATTAGTTCTCAAGAACCCTCTAGCCAAAGTTGTTAAGGTAGTTATATCATAAATTGCTCAGTTTTACAAGTTAATTTAATAAATTAAGCATATTTTCTCTCAAAATTGTGGTAATGCATACTAAATCGCACTCTTTGGAACTTGCCAGCTGAATCTCTGCACCTCTAAACAAATGTATTCAGACATTTAACCCTTAAGATAATCAAAGCAAATGAAATTGGAAGATTGCTAATTCCCACCATAAATGCCGCATTAGCACAATTCTGTAACACTCACTGCAGGTAAATTGTGAAATAGCATTCTTGCATTTGACTTACTTTGGTTTTTCTAGTATAATAAATGCATTGTACAATAAATAGTAATTATTTAACGTTATAATTCCACTTTTTTTAAGTAGACTTTTTCGATATGAATTTTTGTTGTGCAATCAGATTCAATGCGCATATCTTTAATGGTATAATTCATTGAAATTTATATCTTCCAAAATTGAACTTCTTGTAAAGTTAGATTTTGTATTGATAAATAAAGCATTTGTTTTATAGCAACAAAGACAATCTTCGAATTCAGTTTGTTGTGCAATAGACTAAGACAATACCTGCGTTTGCTAATTATATGCTATGAGCACTTGCTTTGTATAATATATTTAGAGTTTGCACATTTAATTAAGTGATATGTTGATATGCATAATTTGAATGTTGCATGACAGGATTTTCATTCTTGTTATTTATCAATATATAGCCACCACAAATCTGGCGATACTTACCAGTGCAATAATGCTCGATGACATAATATAAGACCTTCTGAAATTTACATCAGTGGGCATAATGGAAGAATCGAGAAAACAAATGTAAAACTCCAAATTTTACATTTAAGGCGGTAAAGAGAAAATATGTCAACATCAGATGAATATGTAGAGATCATATTTGAAACAAATACTAGAAGTGCTGACTTCATAGCCGATGCGCTTTTTTCAGTTGGTTTGAGCGGTGTCAAAATTGTTGACCCAGCTGATGCAAGTATATTAGAGAATAAAGCGTTAGTCTGGGATTACATCTCCGATTTTGCCTTGCCGCCAACAAATTATTCCGTTTATGTAAGTGGTTTTGTCTCTGTTGAGTCTAAAGATGAAAAAATCGAACAAGTTAAAGAACTTTTATCAGAGCTTGAAGATGTGGATTTTTCTGATCTTCATATAACTACAAAGCCATATAGCAATCTGGATTGGGAAAACAGCTGGAAAGACGCTTTTCAAACTGTTATTATAGGACGATTCGCGGTTGTTCCATATTGGTTGGATCCACCACCAAGCATTAAATATCCAATACTAATTGATCCTTCTATGGCATTTGGAAATGGTCAACATGTGTCGACACGTTTATGTTTTGATCATATCGGTAGATACAAACTAAAAGACAAGATCGTTCTAGATATTGGAACAGGAAGTGGTGTGTTAGGCATCGCATCAATCATTGCTGGAGCAAAACGCGCATATATGTATGACATTGACCCTCTAGCGATAAAATCAGCAAAGCATAACGCTGAACTAAATGGTGTTTCAACAAAAGCCATTATAGAAGAAGGCGACCTTTGTTCGAATTTTAAAACAGTTGCTGATTTTGTGTTTGCGAATTTGACAGCTGATCTCTTAATCCGACTGGTTGATAGTATTAAAGTTAAATTGAATTTATTTGGCATTTTTATTTGCTCGGGAATAATTATGGAACGCGCTGAGGAAGTAGCAAGAGTATATGAGAGAAAAGGATTCGAAATTAAATCTGTAAGAGGTGCAGAGGGTTGGGTGTCATTTTTGATGCTTGGCTAAAAATCCTAAATTAAACAATGCAAACAACTTTATGCTCCGCTTTACACTCAGATACCTTTGTAGCTTTTAGTAGCAAAGATTCTGAGTGTAAAGCTCAAATTTATTAAATCAATTTAAAATTTCAAAATGTTCACTTAACTACAAACCGTGAAATTATCACATTAAATGTCTTTTTTTATTAAGAGTGGTGTAAAAAACCCATTATGGTATCACAATGTCGCAGTGTGGTGTCTCTTAGCGGCAAACTAGCGCATCCCAATTTAGACTCGCAAATCACATCCGATCAAAACTAAACTTACTTACCAGGATTTCTTTAAAATTTTAACTGTCTAATTAAAACGCTTCAACAACGGTTTTTTCGACTTCAAGTTTGATGTTTCAAATTGGGCATGTGCCCCTTGACATGCTAAAATTATATAACGAACATGCTTAACCCAAGAATTTAAGCGATGAATGGCATAGCGGACATTTGAGTTTTTAAACTGTAATTGCCTGTGTTTTGTATAATCATTTAGTAGCTGTAAAAACTAGCCATTGCATTAATTGCTTAGCAGGACTAAAAGTACACATTCATTTATTGTGCCTACTATGTAAAAACCTATTGCAATTAAAATATGCAATAGGCTTACACAGAACACAAATACTACTACTTATTCATTTCCTTCGTAGGATTAATCTCTACATATATAATACTTATGTTTAAATTTGACAGATAGTTTTATTTTATAATTAACTCCTCTTTAGTAGATCAAGTTTCTTTCTATATTTCTCAATTTTGTCAAACTTACAACCAGCGAACATATCGCCGATCTCTTTTACTTGTCGTCTTTGCTTATGCGAAAGACCTTTAGGCACATCTAAAACTATGGTAATAAGTAAATCGCCATAGGATTCTTTGCCTAGGTATTTCATGCCTCTACCCTTTACTCTAATTTGTGTACCATCCTGTGTGCCATCTGGGATAGTCACAGGGACATTTGTAGTCATCGTTGGTACTTCAATTTCAGCACCAATTATCGCATCTATAATTGATATTGGCAATTCCATCTTGAGATTAAAGCCATCACGCACAAATAGTTGATGACTTTGAACGCGCACAGTTACAAATAAATTACCATTAGGTCCACCGTTGACTCCAGCTGATCCTTCATTTGGTGAGGAAATTGTTTGCCCATCCGCAATACCAGCGGGTATAGCAATTTTACGTGTGCGGTGTACGTTCATACGCCCTTTACCACGGCAGTCAGGACATGAATCCATAATAATCTTTCCTGTGCCACCACACATGCCACAAGGCGACTCCATGCGCATTACACCAAGTGGAGTTCTCTGTGAGACATACGATCTACCAGAACCACCACATTTTGTGCATATTTTGAATGCAGTACCATTTTTTGCGCCTGTGCCTTTACATGTATGGCAATTTTCCGTGCGTTGATAACTTATTTCACGTTCAACACCAGTATATGACTCTTTAAATGATAGTGTTACCTGGCACTCAACATCGGAGCCTTGCATTGCTGAATCACGCGAACGCGAGTGACCACCGCCTGCAAATGCATTAAACAGATCATGAAAGATATCGCTAGCAGAAAAGCCAGCATTCCCAAAACCACCAGACTCTTGCGGTCCATCCTCACTTCCAAAACGATCAAACGCAGCCTTTTTTTGTGGATCAGAGAGCACATCATACGCGTGTTGTACTTCCTTGAATTTTGCTTCTGCCTCTGCTTTCTGCTTATCTGTAGCTGTAGCAAACACATCTGGATGATATTTCTTTGCTAGTTGTCTGTATGCCGATTTAATATCATCTCCACTCGCAGACTTGGAGACACCCAATACATCATAATAATTTGCTGCCATAGTTTATGTTCGCCCTCCCTTTTGACGCTTGAAAATATCGGACCGCTGTTTTTTTAAGCATGTCCGATATCTCAAATGTTATTTTATCATTAGCTCTAACGCATTATTTAATGTCGTCTGGATCTACGTTTATCGTTGTATCCTCAGCTTCTTGCGAAGGATCTCCCTGATTTGCATACAGTTTGCTAAATATAGCGTTAGTTGCTTGACCTAGTTCATTGGTTATTGCCTTAATCTCATCAGGATCATTTGCAGTCTTTAGCTTTTCTTTAGCTTGTGTGGCAGCTGTGCGCAGTGTCTCTTTATCTTCATCAGTTAATTTGTCACCAGACTCATCAATTGCCTTTTCAGCACTTAATACTAACTCTTCAGCACGATTTTTCAGCTCGATAGATTCCTTGCGCTTTTTATCTTCTTCAGCATATTTCTCAGCTTCTTTAACAGCTTTATCGATATCTGATTCAGTCAAGTTAGTTGAAGCGGTTATTGTTATATTAGAAGACTTGTTTGTTCCTTTGTCTACAGCAGTAACTGAAACTATACCATTTGAGTCAATATCAAACGTAACTTCAATCTGTGGCACACCGCGTCTAGCTGGTGGTATACCACTTAATTCAAATGTGCCTAGTGTCTTATTATCTGCAGCCATTGCACGCTCACCTTGTAGGACATGTATGCTTACGCTCGGTTGATTGTCAGCAGCGGTTGAGAATATTTTTGATTTCTTAGTCGGTATAGTTGTGTTTCTTTCGATAAGAACTGTTGATACTCCGCCCAATGTTTCTATGCCTAGGGATAGTGGCGTTACGTCTAGTAATAGAACGTCTTTTACATCACCACTTAATACACCGCCTTGAATAGCAGCGCCTAGCGCAACACACTCATCAGGATTAATACCTTTGTACGGTTCTTTACCCGTAATACTTCTAACTGCATCAACTACAGCTGGAATTCTAGTAGAACCACCAACCAAAATTACTTTGTTGATATCAGAAGCTGACAACTTAGCATCCTTTAATGCTTGAAGTGTTGGTGCTATTGTAGACTTGACTAGGTTAGAAGTCATATCATCAAACTTAGCCTTAGTTAACTCCATATCGATATGCAGTGTGCCGTTTGCACCTGCTGTTATAAATGGAAGATTAATTGTGGTCTTAGTTACACCTGACAACTCTATCTTAGCTTTTTCTGCAGCTTCTTTTATGCGTTGCATTGCCATCTTATCACGAGTTAGATCAATACCTTCATTCTTTTTGAATTCTGCTACGATATAGTCTATTATAGCTTTATCAAAATCGTCACCACCTAAACGCGTGTTACCGTTAGTAGCTAGCACTTCAAAAACACCATCGCCTAGTTCTAAGATTGAAACGTCAAATGTTCCACCACCCAAGTCAAATATTAATATCTTTTGAGACTTGTTCTCGTCTTTGTCTAGACCATAAGCTAATGCTGCTGCTGTCGGCTCGTTTATTATTCTAAGCACTTCAAGACCAGCTATCTTTCCAGCGTCTTTTGTCGCTTGACGTTGACTGTCGGAAAAGTAAGCTGGAACTGTAATAACAGCTTGTGTTACTTTTTGTCCTAAATATGCCTCGGCATCCGTCTTTAATTTTGTCAATATCATTGCTGATATTTCTTGTGGTGTATACTTCTTTGAATCAATATTCACCTTATAATTTGTACCCATCTCTCTCTTTATTGAAGAAATGGTTTTAT
>JAITLB010000240.1 GCA_031278175.1 Christensenellaceae bacterium | reverse complement strand
AATGTCAGCTCATCCGACATACCACAAGACACTAATTTATTTAGTGATTGTATAATAGAAGATATAGTGATAAAAAAGCGCGTGTTAGTTTAGTAGTATAGATCGCAAATACCTTAACTTAAACAAACTAAGCTAGGTCAGGGATCAAAAATATACTCTAATTATTTAATCAATATCAATTAGATCTAAAACAGCCTATTAGGCGAGGTTTTTAGTAGCAGCACTTAATTTTAACTACTTAACCCTCCGATATTGTCTAGAACATGGTCAAGATTGCAGTCGATGTTAATACATTTCACTATTTTACTATGTTGCCTGTATTTGCGCTCTTAAAGAGTTGTAATATCAATTAGGTTTAAGCTCTGCAATATTTATATTTATGCTAATAGTTTGCAGGAAGATTGAGTCGGGCTTTTCATTCATGGTACAGCCCAAAATTTGGGATCTGCACTACTCAAGTGTAAAGCTTTAAGGTTTTCATCGTTATTATATAATTTGCATGCAGGAATACAACTAAAATTAATTAAGGTTTGAGCGTAACTATAATGCGATTAAAAAGTCTGTTAGTTTTGATTTAAGCTCATAATCCCAAACAGGAAGTAGCGCTAAGGAAAATGATTAAATAGAGAGAATTGAATAGATACCTACTTCTAAGGGTGTTACTAGTTAGTGCACAAAGGCAAGACAATTTGACAACTAAAGTTACCATTTTGATGTGATAGAAAATAGCATTTTTTCTAATTACTAACTAACCAGCATAGCGTTAGCAAAAGGATTAACTAATAAAGGAATGAGTGCTTAAATATTGACGACATATCGTATATACTATGGATTAGAAGGCCTTGCATTTTGCGACTAGAATTATTAGGTCAATTGAGCAAATAGAAAAGATTTAGTTACTAGATGATATTAGCAATATCGAAAATGATGCCTCAATACATGCTCTTAAAGGCATAGTATATAATTTAATTTACGCTATAGTAATGTGCATATTAACTTTTATTTACCAAAGTGTTTTGCGTAAAATGTCATGGTGGTCTTAAGCATGGTGATTTTATTTGTCTATACCTGCAATTTTGTCGCAATTTAAACGAAGAGTCATATTAAATTTGTTAATACACATTTAAAAATGCAGAGGAAAGCATATAATTACTTAAAGTAGTGTCTACCAAATTCCACTTAGTCTTACTATGATGTTTAGAAACTCACTAGAGCAAATATACACACCGCTAGCGTCGTATGTGTCAATATAATAGCTTAATATAGAGTTTTCATTAATAGTGTCAGTGAAAGTATAATAATTTGATCCAGTGAATTCAGTAAGGCAAATATCACTACTCGATTTTCGACAAAATAATTTGTATACAAACTGTGGATCCCCCTCAAAACTTAGTTCTACGGTGTTTGAAGAAGTTAAGCTTTTAAAGTTAAGAGGTGGCGCATTATCAAAATATGTTGATGTTAGGCTCGGTGCATAGTCACTCAAGAACAATCCAGTTTTGCGATATTCATTTGGTGTATATGATGAAGCTAAAAGGGGCTTGCCTTCTATAAATGATGCCATTGTATCAAATTCTATATCAACTACGCTCTCAGGGCGCGAGAATTTATCCGTTGTAGAAAGTCTTGAATATATATGTTTTGCTAGTAGTGTCGGATACGTGCCTCCAGTGACGCTAGAAGATAACTTAGGTAGATTTGATCCACGACTACCATACCACACGCACATAGTAACATTCGGTGTGTATGTCATACTCCAGGCATCGCTATTTCCATTTGAATCGCCAGCTGTGCCTGTTTTAGATGCAATGTCAATTTTGAGTGTAGCAAGTTTCCTAGCAGTGCCTGTTTTTGCTACGTCTCGCAACATATCAGTAGTCAAGTACGCGCTACCCTCTGATAACACTCTTGTTTTAGTAGTGGATCTAGAATAAACCAACTTCCCATCTCTATTTTTAATGCTTTTTATAAAAGAAAGTGCACTATATTCACCACCATTAGCTAATGTCATATACGATTCGCAAATTTCTGGGATAGTTGCGCCTTGCGTCATGCCACCTAGTGCTAGCGCAAGCCCATTGTCCGATTTGAACTTTAAGCCCATGTTTTGTGCTAATGACTTAGCACGCTCTATGCCGATGTTATCTAATAATTTGACTGCAACTATATTACTTGAGTTTTTTAGCGCATCTCGAACGTTGGTATATCCTAAATATTTGCTAGCATAGTTTTTAGGTTGATAATTACCAAAACTTGTCGGTTCATCTAAGACAAGACTATCAGGTGAAATTAAACCAAGCTCGATACTAGGCGCATATACCAAAATCGGCTTTATAATAGACGCTGGACTGCGTCTAAACTCAAATATTCTATTTTCGGACGTAGAGTGATAAGCGATAGCACTAGCACTACGATTATCGCATATTAGGACGCTCTTTTGTGCGTTTTGGACATCGAATGCAAGATTTTTCATTGAGTCCTCTATATATTTTTGTAAATTCTGGTCGTGATATGATGATATTATATACCCTGACGATAAAATATCACGCTCTGACATGTTAAGCAATTGAGATGCCTCGCTAAGTGCCGCTTTTATATATCCACGGTTATATTCTGAATACTTTGTATTAGCTTCAACTACCAAATTAGATGTAGATGCGCTATATTCTGCCTTACTAATCAAATTTTGACCCCGCATTAGCTTTAATGTAAGGTTTTTGCGCTCATTTGCTAATTTCAAGTTAGATAGTGGCGAATACTTGCTAGGATTTTTGACTATTCCAGCTAGCATAGATGCCTCTTGTAGACTAACATTAGACGGGCTTTTGCCGAAGAAAACCTCACATGCCCTAGTGATTCCAAATATTCCATCTCCAAAGTATATTACATTTAAGTACATAGTTAATATTTCACTCTTAGAGAACTTCTCTTCTAAGAGTTTAGCTAGTTTAATTTCATTAAGCTTTCTATATACGGTTTTCTCACTAGAAAGAAGTGTATTTTTAACTAATTGTTGCGTTATAGTAGATGCACCCTCAACAAGTGACCTAGCTTTTACATTGTTTAGACTAGCTCCAAATACTCGTATATAATCTACACCTTTATGCGACAAGAATCGCTTATCTTCTAGTGCTATAAAAGCATTTAGTATATATGGTGATATTGCGTCATACTCGGTGTATCTAACGCAAGAGGAGAGATGCTCTATCGGTCTGCCATTACTGTCTAATATAACGGTATCTGCCCTAAATTTTCCAAATTTATTCAAATCAAGCTCGGTATTATGTGTCACTATCACATAAATTGTAAGAGGAGTGATCATAAATAGTGCTACTACTATAAATATTGCAATCACGAGCTTTTTAAGCAATGTTTTGGTTTTCATCGCAAATAGTATGTGAAAAATGCTAGTTGACATGCTAATTAATGGCGCAAAACACTTAAAAAGCTAAAATATATGCTAAGTTAGAATACTATATGTTAATTTAAAGCATAAATTAGAATACTATATGCTATTATCTATACCACTACCTTTAGACAATTTTATTTTATCGAATTGGGGTAACTTCGTATAATTTTGCAGCACTTTATAAAGTATAAACCATGTTCGGATTTAGATAGGAAATTATTGAACATATAGTTAAAATTGTTGATAAATCGCGCTTGTAATTGTATACTATCTATAGTTGCAAGTCAAATTAGCAACAAAATCCGGAGGATTTACCTTGAATAAAAAAACTATCCGTGACGTAGATGTAAATGGCAAAAAGTGTCTAGTGAGAGTCGATTTTAATGTGCCTATTTCGGGTGGCATCATAACCGATTTGAATCGAATAACAGGGGCATTGCCTACTATAAACTATTTAAAAGAACATGGGGCTAAAGTTATTTTATGCTCGCATTTAGGTCGGCCGAAAGGAAAATTCAATTATGATTATTCTCTAAAGCCCGTAGCAGACGAACTTACAAAGTATTATGGATCTAGTTTCAAGTTTGCTAGTGATGTAATAGGAGAAGACGCAATTGCTAAAGTTGCGGCTCTAAAAGATGGCGAGATATTACTTCTTGAGAATCTTCGCTTTCATGGTGAAGAAGAGAAAAACGACAAAGATTTTTGCAAGGCATTATCTGTGTTTTGCGACATATATGTAAATGACGCATTCGGAACGGCGCATAGAGCACATGCATCGACAGCTGGTATTGTTCAATATGGTTTTGCACCAATTGCTGTAGCAGGATTCTTAATTGAAAAAGAGCTTGAAATTATCGGTGGCGCACTTGAGAACCCAACAAGACCATTTGTTGCTATATTAGGTGGTGCTAAAGTTAGTGATAAGATTGGCATAATCAACAATCTATTAGATAAAGTGGACACGTTAGTGATTGGTGGTGCTATGGCATACACATTCAATGCAGCTAAGGGTTTGAAAGTAGGATCTTCACTCTGTGAAAAGGACAAGATAGCATTAGCTGGCGAGTTGATGGAAAAAGCCACAAAACTAGGCAAGGCTTTGTTATTGCCAGTAGACAATGTAATAGCTGATGCTTTCGCTAATGATGCTAACAGAAAAATAGTAGAAGGTGACATCCCTGATGGTTGGCAAGGTTTAGATATAGGGCCAAAGACTATAGCTCAGTTTAGTGATGTTGTTTTGAATGCCAAGACAGTTATATGGAATGGACCAATGGGTGTTTTCGAAATGCCTAACTTTGCAACAGGAACAGAAGCTATAGCAAAAGCGCTATCACAGGCAAAAGGCAACACGATTGTCGGTGGTGGAGACAGTGCTTCGGCTATTAAGAATTTAGGATATGCCGACAAAGTTACGCATATTTCTACAGGTGGTGGTGCGGCTCTTGAATTCTTAGAAGGATTACCCCTACCAGGCATAGTTTGCTTAAACGATAAGTAGAATAGAAGTTAATTTTAAATTTCACTCGCGATATGCGAGTAAAAGGATACAATATTAAATATTTAATTAATTTAGGAGTTAGTATGATGAGTAGAAAACCTATTATAGCTGGTAACTGGAAAATGAATTTCACACCAAAGCAGACAAAGAAATTTGTTGAAGAATTGGCACCACTGATCGAAGGTGTTGAATGCGACGTAGTAATATGCGCGCCATTTACAGATTTAGTAGCATTGCGAGTTGCCACAAGAGGCACAAGAATTAAAGTAGGAGCGCAAAATGTTCATTGGGCAAAATCAGGCGCGTATACTGGTGAGATCAGTGCTGAAATGTTAAAGGCAATGGATGTAAAGTATGTCATAATCGGACATAGTGAGCGAAGACAATATTTTGGAGAGACCGATGTCACTGTTAACATGCGACTGAGAGCAACTCTAGAAGCTGGGCTTAGAGCTATTGTTTGTGTAGGCGAGACACTACAAGAGCGCGATGGCGATCTCACGAATGAAATCTTGTCGCGCCAAGTCAAATGTGCATTAAAAGACATTGACGAAGTATCGCTAAGAAGAGTAGTCATAGCTTATGAACCTGTATGGGCTATAGGCACGGGTAAGACAGCTACTGCTCAAGAAGCTGAAGATTCAATTAGTTATATAAGAAAGACAATTAGGAGACTATATAACTCTTCTCTTGCTACAGCTATAAGAATCCAATACGGCGGGAGCATGAATTCTAAGAACGTTGCTGAATTGATGGCGATGGAATCAATCGACGGTGGTCTTATTGGTGGCGCGTCATTGAAAGCAGAGGAATTTGCAAAGGTAATTAAATATTAGGGGAAAACATGCTTAACGCTTTAATAATCTTAGACGGTTTTGGAATTTCTAAGGACACAAAAGGTAACGCTATATATAAAAGCGGAACACCTTTTTTTAAGCAACTTTGGGATAAGTATCCGCACACTCAAATTGGTGCAAGTGGCTTAGATGTAGGATTACCTGACGGTCAAATGGGCAATAGCGAAGTAGGTCACATTAATATGGGAGCTGGTCGCATTGTTTATCAAGAATTGACGAGGATTTCAAAAGAGATAGCCGATGGTGTATTTTTTGAGAATCCCGCTTTAAATGCTGCTATTGAAAATGCCCAAAAACCTGGTAGGGCGCTACATGTTATGGGGTTATTGTCCGATGGTGGTGTACACAGTCATATCGAACATCTTTTTGCATTAATTAAAATGGCAAAGGATAAAGGTTTAAGTGATGTATACATTCATTGCTTTTTGGACGGTCGTGACGTGAGTCCCACTAGCGGTGTGGGTTATGTCATACAACTTCAAAAATATCTTGACGAGCTTAAGTTTGGCAAAATTGCGTCGATAATGGGTCGATATTATGCTATGGATCGCGATAACAGATGGGATCGTGTTGAAAAAGCTTATACGGCTCTTGTTGACGGGATCGGTAC